>JADFPM010000079.1 GCA_022562335.1 Chloroflexota bacterium | reverse complement strand
GGGGATGGTGGTAAAACCCCAGTCATCGGCATGGCCTACCAGTTGCGCCCTGCTCAGATCGCCCTGGATTTCGCTAGGGTTGTCATAATATTCGACGTGGATGAAGTTAGCCTCTGCTTTGTGGGCGTCTTTCAATTCTGAAACGGCGTCCACCTGGGGGCCGCAGGTGGCACTGGTGCAGAAGGCGGGGGTGGCGAAAACCACCACGGTTGGCAAGTCCGACTTGATGGCCTGGTCGACGGACAGTTGATACAGGTCTAGGTCCGGGGTGTAATCGGTTGTGAGGTCTTCGACGTTGGCCACCGTGGACAGCGTCTTGTTTTGCGTCGAAGGTGGCATCTCGCCGATATCCGGAATGGCCGATTCCTCCGCGACATCCACCATCAGCGTTGCTTGCACCGGTCCCGTCTTGTCTTCAACCGTGATGTCCAATCGCCAATCCCCGGCCTTGGGAAAATTCAATTCGGTGCTGTAAGCTCCCCTAACGCCATAGGGCCAAGGATGGAATTGCGCTTGCCGGGTTTCGGTTTCCAGCGCTCCGGCGTTCTCTCCGAGAAAAACGGGTGTGACTTCGGCTGAAGGCGAATCTATCAGGCCCTTGGGCCCCACCAGCAAAAAGGCCACTCTCTGTGAACCCACCCGCAACACGGTGGTAGCCAGGATCGCACTGACGCCGGATTCGCCTGAAGCGGCCGGTTCTGGGGTGGAAGGCTGGGGAATGAGGGTGGCGGTGGCGGCAGCCCCGCAGCCAAGGGCAAGGAAGGCCACCCCCAAGACGCCGGTCCAGATGGCTTTGTTGACCGTTGGCCCGAATGACATTTTCATGGCGAAGATCGTTCCTCTAAATTAACCGTAGATGAGACGGCGAGAGTCAACTTCCGAAGGTGAATGCGAACAGGGCAAAGTCGGCAGACCCTGGGATCAGACGCAGTTCGTGGTCGGAAAACCTGGGTAATGAAACCAGATTGTACAACCGGCCCTGATCCACGGTAAAAAAGCTTTGGCCATCTTCGATTTGAATATCCAATCCGGCCTCCTCTTGGGTCAGGGGACGCCCGTCCAACGTGACCCTTACCTGAAAAGGCTCCTTCCCCTTGGGATTCACCACAGCGTTTACGCTGGCGGCGGAGAACTTGATTGCCACGTAATCTTCAAAGGCCGGGCTTTGCCTGGCGTGTTGAAGCGCTTCCAGGCCGCTAAACCACAAGCCCTGCAGGTAGATTTTATGGTTCTGGTGGCCGCCGGGGTCCCGGTAATCCACCACCATTTCTGGACCGTCATAGTATTCCGGATGGGCTAGGTAGCCCGCGCTCTGGGATTTGTTCCTGATATACCCCCCGTAAAGCTCGCGGGTGAGGCCGAAGGGAGAGCCCCGGCTGGCCAGAGACGCTCCCGCCGCCGCAACCAAGGGAGCACCTAGGGGCACGTCCAACAAGTTTGCGCCCGCTTCCTCCAGCAGTTCCCGTATCTTGTTCTCGGTCTCCCGGTATTTTCCTTCTCCGAAGTGGATATAGCGGATCACACCGTCTTGGTCTATCAGATATTTCGCGGGCCAAAACCGGTTGCCATAAGCGTTCCAGGTGTCAAAGTCGTTGTCTTGGGCGATGGCGTACACCAATCCTGCTTCTTGGGCGCTGGCGGCTACGTTTTCGGTGATCTTCTCAAACTCAAACTCCGGTGAGTGGATTCCCACGATGACCAGCCCATCCGCGGAATATCTGGCATTCCAATCCTTTAGATAAGGAAAGGTGCGGATGCAGTTGACGCAGGTGTAGGTCCAAAAATCTACCAGCACGACCTTGCCCTTGAGGCCGGCCAAGGTCAGGGGCGGTGAGTTGAGCCACTGGTGGATGCCTTGGAACTCGGGCGCTTTGGTTCCCGAAAGGCCGCCTTGGCCGCCAAAGTAGGACGTGGCCACGAACCAAACGGCTATGGCGGGAACCGCCAAAAACAGGCCGATGCGAACCAAGGCGGATGGGCGGTAGTCCGGACCCGGAAACCTAAAGGGCATTACGGGCCTTTCTGGTAAATGTCGAATGTGAAGGCGAACAACCCGAAATCCGGCGAGTCAGAGCTCATGGTCAGCAGTTCCCGGCGCTTGTATTGGGAGTTTGCCAACACCTCGTACAATCGGGCCCCGTCCACCATCAGGTAGCTTTCACCGTCACTGCCGATGATGATGTCTTTCCCCTTGTTTTCTTCCGTCAGGTATTCACCGTCGACGGTGACACGAACTTTGTAGTCGTCCCCAGATTCCGAGGTCAACACGGCGTTTACGCTGACAGCGGAATAGATCATAGACAGGGTGTCTTGGTTCCCGTCGGTCTCCCTTCCGTGCTTGACGCTCTCCGGGCCCACCCTCCAAGGCCCGTCCAAGTATATCTGGTGTGGATCCAGACTATCTGGAGCCTCGAAATCCACCACCTCGTTGGGGTTATTGTAATAAGCCTGTTGCTTGAAGTAACCCCCCCGTCCGTAAAGGAAGTCGTTGTACCCCCTTTCGTATCCTCCGTACAACTCCCGGGTAACCTCCGCGCCCCGGTATTCGAGGTACGTGGGATCAACGGTCCGGTCGGTGGGAAGAGGCAGATCGCCGCCGATGAACTCCGCGCCCGTCTCCAACAGTAGCTCGCGAATCTTCTTCTCGGTCTCGGCGTACTTGCCCTCTCCGAAGTGGGTGTACCTGACTTCTCCGTTTTGATCTATCAAATATTTGGCCGGCCAAAAGCGGTTGGAGTAGTTTCTCCAGGTGACGAAGTCGTTGTCCATGGCCACCGGCCAGATGATCCCCTCGTCTTTGGTCGCCCGGGTGACGTTGTCCTGGTCTTTCTCAAACTCGAACTCGGGGCTGTGGACGCCGATGATCACCAGACCGTCGTCGGCGTAGCGCGAATGCCACAACTTAAGGAAGGGATAGGTGTGGATGCAGTTGATGCAGGTGTAGGTCCAAAAATCTATCAGCACCACTTTGCCCCTCAACCCGGCCAAAGTCAGGGGTTCGCTGTTGAGCCAAGCTTTGATACCTTCGATCTCAGCCGCCCGGTCGCCGACGTTGCCACCCACCGGCCCGGTGTAATCGTCGGCCGGCGGCGGGACAGGCGTGGGAGTTGGCACGGCGGCCAGGGCCTTTTCTGCCCCAGCGGCCGTGGCGCTTTGTTGCCCGTTGCTTTGATTCTGGGAAGGGACCGCCGTCTCGATGGAGGCCCCTTCCGTTTGACCGCCGGTGGTTGTATCTGCCGGATCCCTGGCAGACCCGGAATCAACCATCGCCGGGGGACCACTCGGAGAGGTCTGGGCGGTGGGGCTTTGCTCCGATGGGGTCGCTTTATTGTCCTTGGCAAGGCCCTGGGGAGCGGCGGGTGCGGCACTGCCACATGCCACCAGAAATAGTACAAAAACCAGCCCCAGCAGGGCTGGGTGATCAGCGACGTATCGCGAGGGTTTCAAAGTTTACTCCAAATTTGCGATTGGTCTGAAAGGACCGGAATCGGGGTCCCTTTCAACCAAAGCATGTATCATATTTTTACGCACATTTCGTTAGGCCGGATGCAAGCCCTGGGATATTTGGAGCCATGCTACCCATGAACCGTATCTGAATGGTATTATGTTAAACTTCAATTAAGCGGGCCGCCGCGATCAGGAAGTAGTGCTTGCAGGATAACAATAACCCCACCCAAATCGCACGCCGGATAATCGACAATGTGTCCAAGGTCATCGTCGGCAAACGGCCTGTGATTGAACAGGCCCTGGCCGCGTTGGTTGCCCAGGGGCACCTGCTGGTGGAAGACGTGCCCGGAGTGGGCAAAACCATGCTGGCCAAAAGCCTTTCGACGTCCATCGGGTGTTCGTTCAAGCGCATCCAGTTCACGCCCGACCTTTTGCCCAGCGACGTGTCGGGAATCTCGATCTACAGCCAGCAAACCGGCGAGTTCCAGTTCCGTCCCGGACCGATCATGTCCCAAGTGGTATTGGCCGACGAGATAAACCGGGCGACGCCCAAAACGCAGTCGGCGTTGCTCGAGGCTATGGAAGAGCTTCAAGTCACGGTGGACGGCGAGACCCACAAGATGGAGCATCCCTTCATTGTGATGGCTACTCAAAACCCCATCGAGTATGAGGGCACGTTCCCGCTGCCGGAGGCCCAGCTTGACCGGTTTCTGATGCGGATCAGCCTGGGTTATCCCGACTTCAACGAGGAATTGGCGGTGATCGCGATCCAGGAAACCACGCACCCCATCGAAACCTTGGAGGCGGTGGCCACGCCACAGGACGTCATCGCCATGCAGGAGGCGGCCAAAAAGATTTACGTTGACCAGGTTGTAAGGCAGTATATAGTCAGCCTGGTCGAGGCGACCCGGGAGCATCGCGACGTTGCCCTGGGGGCTTCGCCCAGGGCCTCGCTGGGCTTGTTCCGGGCTTCCCGGGCCATGGCTTTGGTGCAGGACCGGGATTACGTCATTCCCGACGACATTAAATTCTTGGCTGTCTCGGTCATCGGCCATCGGCTCATCCTGTCGGCCTCCGCCCGGATGCGGGGTGTACGGAGCACCGATGTCGTCGAGGATCTGCTAAATCAGGTTGCCGTTCCCGGCGCGACCCGCTGACCGGGGACGCCGTATCCTTGATTGGTATCGACGTGTTGTTTGGGTCTGCTCCTGAATTCTGACGACCGAACCGCAGGATGAGCCAATCAGGGCCGGTTCAGCGGCCCCTTGTGAAAGGCCCGCCTTTCCGGATTTGAATGTTGAGGATCTAAAACCCCGGATGATTGCTGGCCCCTGGACTTTGAACGTTGATTCCGGATGACCGCAGGAGTCAAATAGCTTGAACAGGCGAACCCTTGGTATGTTGATTCTGCTGGCCGTGGTGACTTTCTACACCTTCGGCACCGGATTCACCTTTTTTTTCAAGTTTTTTTACGCGTTGCTGTTGCTTTTTGGTATTGGGTTGTTTTGGGCATGGGTGAACCTTCGCGGTCTGGAAGTGACGTTGAGGCGCACCGCGACCCGGGGCCAGGTTGGGGGTTACCTGGAAGGGTGGGTCCAAGTGGTGAACCGCTCCCGTATTCCCAAATCTTGGCTGGAAGTGGTGGAAGTCACCGACCTGCCGGTTGAGTCGGCTGGAAGGGGAGTGGCCTTTATCCGCGATCAGAGCAGGACTTGGAAGATAGAGACCTACCTGACCCGGAGAGGGGTGTTCCACACCGGCCAGGTGGAAGTGGTCAGCCAGGACCCCTTTGGGTTGTTCCGGTTGAAGCGGCATTTCCTGCAATCCCAAGGATACATAGTGGTTCCCGCGGCCCACCCTTTGCCGGACCTGGACCCACGGTTGGCCGGGCTGCCCAGCGATAGCCGCACCACCCGCCACTGGGACAACATCACCACCGACGTGGCATCGGTGCGGGAATACGCGCCCGGAGATAGTTTCCGAAGGATTCATTGGCCCTATACGGCGCGGATGAACGCTTTGATGGTAAAAGAGTTCGATATGGGCAAATCGGCCGAAGCTTGGGTGGTTTTGGATATGCAGCAGGGGGTCCATTTCGGAGAACCACCTGACAATACAGAAGAGACCGCCGTTACCATCGCCGCCTCACTGGTCACCCGGCTGGTGGAGTTGTCTCTGCCGGTGGGTTTGGCCATGGATGGAGACAACGACTACGTATTCCGTCCGGATAGCAGTCCCGAGCATCTGGGCAGGTTGATGGAGGTCCTGGCGGAAGTGAAAGCCGTGGGCACCATTTCTATCGAGCGGTTTCTGTACGACCTGAGGCCCAATTTGAGCCGGTTCAACACGCTGACGCTGATCACTCCGTCGGGCCGAACCGATTGGGTCCCGGCGCTGACCGCCCTGAGACGCCAAGGCGTCACCATTTCAGTGATTTTGATCGATCCCAAGAGCTTCGGCGGCGCCTCGGACATAGAGGATTCATTGGAAGCATTGTTTCAAAACGATATCGCCACTTATTCGGTATCCAGCGGGCAGGATTTGAACCAGGCCCTGCACGTGCCCCTTGGCATAGAGATGCGTCAGGGACCGTTGGGTGGCGGGTTTCATTCATATTCGCGGGTTGGAGACGCGGCGTCATGACACCCAACGGCGTGGCGGAACGGCCTGCATTAGCCCGCGGTCTGGAATTAGACTTGGCCGTCCGGCGGATCGTCAAGCTCCACCTTGTCTTAAGGACACCCGACGGCTGGCTGGCCATGGGCCTGATGATGCTGAACCTGATGATCGTGGTCTGGTCGGTGGGGACGGCGAATTGGGTGGACACGCCCAACCTGGTCTCGCTGGTGCTCCTGGCCATGATAACCGGGTTGATCCTGTCCCGGATACGCGCCTGGGGCAGCTTGTTGTTGCCCATTGGCATCGCCATAGGCGGCTTGGTCGTCGTTTCGCGGCTGGTGAATTTTGAAAGCAAAACGCTCTCCCTGGCCGATTCCGCCGAATTATGGGAACGGCTGGGCCTTTGGGTTCAGGCGGCCAAGACCGGTTCGATCAACATAGACACGGTGCCCTTCGCCTTCGCGCTGATGGTCGCGACGTGGATGGCGGGATTGATGGCGGTCTGGCTTTTTGCCCGTCACGGCAATTTCTGGGGTGTGTTCATCCTGGGTGGCGCTGGATTGCTTTCCAACCTGACGTACCTGCCGCCCCAAGCCAGCGTGCATCTGGGTTTGTACCTGTTCACTGCGTTGCTGCTGGTGGCCAGGGTGCAATCGGTGCGGCGCCGCAGCCAGTGGCGGGAGCGGAACATGGGGTTCGATGGCCATCTGGGACTGCTGTCCATCTCCGACAGTTTTTTCATGGGCATGGCGGTTTTGCTGGTGGCATTTTTAGTGATACCCGTAGGAAGCAAGTGGCAGCCGGCCAACGATGTTTACGAATTCATACGCGCGCCAATGGCTGGGTACGAGGACGATTTCAACCGGCTGTTTGCCGGGCTGCCCGCCCGCCGCGCCCTGGGCTATCGCATCTGGGGCGACGTGATGCCCTTCCAGGGCACCATCAACCCCACCGATGTGCCGGTGCTTCAGGTAGAGTCGCGATTGCCCATGTACTGGAAGGCCCGGACCTACAATACCTACACTCCCAAGGGTTGGGTGTCGGATAACACTTCGTTTCAGCCTCTGGGATGGGTCCCCTCGTACACCAACACGGAGTCCTATCAGGACCAGATGGAGATCAGTTATCTGGTGGTTCCCAACTACGAAACACGGCAGTTGTTCGGCGGTGGACAGGTGCTGGCCGCCAGCCGGGAAGTGCTGGTGGAGACCTACGACTCGCCGTTGTACGCGGTTGATTTAGACGAAGATCTCGCGGGACGGATTGGATATGACGGCTTGCCGCCAAAGTTGGCTGAAGCCGCCCGAAGATTGGTCGACGTGAATGCGATAAGCGGAGGCAGGTCCACGGATTCAGGTTTGGCCGACAGTCTGCCTCCCGAATTCCGGTTGGTCGAGGTTTTCCGGGATCAGGGCGTGGCCACGAAATTGTTGATCGCCGAGGCGTTACCACCCCAAGCCGACGTGGTTTCCGTGAGAAACGCCGACGGCAGGGTAAAACCGGGACAGGCTTATCAACTGACCTCCAGCGTGTCATTGGCCACCCCGGCACAATTGAGCCAGGCGGGAGAGGACTACCCTACCTGGGCCCTGGTCAAATATACGCAGCTTCCTTCGGATTTCCCCCCGCGGGTCCGTGAACTGGCGGAGCGTTTGACTGCTGGGGTCAGTACACCCTACGGCAAAGCTAAAGCCATCGAAAGCCATTTAAGGACGATGAACTATGAGAAGGAGATCGAGCCTCCGCCATTCAATGCCGACGGGGTAGAGCATTTCTTGTTCACCCTGGGAGAGGGGTACAGCGAGTATTTCTCTTCGGCGATGACGGTGATGCTGCGTTCGCAGGGGGTTCCTGCCCGCATGGTGACGGGTTACACGACAGGCAACAAGGTGAGTGGCGAGGACATATACATCGTGACCGACAGCCACAGCCATGGCTGGGTGGAAGTGTTCTTCCCTAGATATGGCTGGATACCCTTTGAGCCGACTCCCGGAGAGTCGTTGCCTGGGACTTTCATCCCAAGTCCACTGGAGGCGGCGGGAGAGGGTCTGGAGCTGACCACCGACGAAGATCTGGACGAGGACTGTCTGATCGACCCGGTGACCAACCTGGAAGACTGTGATCTGTTGTCCAATTTACCGGCGATCGGCGGAACCACTTCCGACATTATTTTCTGGAACAAGACGGCTCGGGACTTGCTTCCCTGGATCTTGGCGGTCCTGGCTGCGGTGGGATTGACCTTCGGGACCGCCAAGTTGCTGTGGTGGAAATTCATGGAGCCCTCGGAGAACCCGGAAACGGCCTACCGTAGACTGGTGATGCTGGGGACTTTGAATTCGGTGGCTCCGGCGCCCCACCAAACCCCATATCAATACCGGCGGCGGCTGGAAGAAGTCTGGCCTGGTCAAAGGGACAGTCTTTCGACGGTCGTCGGCAGCTACGTGCGTACCGTCTACGGTAAAAAGGACCTATCCGATGACGAACGTGAGCAGGTGGTTCAGGCGTGGCTCAAGCTACGGTTGCCGCTACTGTTGCACGTGCTGCGCCGGAGGGACTGATGCCGGAAAGACTGACAAGCCAGCGCCGGTATTACATGTTTCAATGCGCCGTGGGATGGGTGGTCTTTTTGGGTAGCGAAAAAGGTCTTACACGGCTGAGCCTGAAGCCGACTCCGGAAGAGGCCATGGAAGAGGCCATGAAGGATGCTGGCCAAGTCCTGGATGAGGCAACTATGGACGCATCGTGGTTCCAACCGATGCAGAGGTGCGTGGAGAGTTATCTGGAAGGTGACCAGCGGGCGCTTGATGAGATAGTCCTGGATCTGGATGGGACGCCGCCGTTTTTCCGCGCCGCGTGGGCGGCTTGCCGGGGTATTCCGTCCGGAGAGACCCGGAGCTATGCATGGCTGGCGGCCGAAGCGGGCAGCCCGTTGGCGGTCCGGGCGGCGGGGCAGGCCATGGCCAGGAACCGCTGGCCTCTGATAATTCCGTGTCACCGCGTTATCGGAAGTGACGGCGGTCTAGGGGGTTATGGAGCCGGCGGGCTTCGGGTGAAGGCCAAGCTGCTGCAACTAGAGCAATCATTTGTTACGGCGGGTGATCTCAGGGGATAGGGCGACCCCACCCGCGTTAGGGCGCCGGCAGGTGTCCGGATATCAAGGAGGATCGAATTGACCGAACCAGCTTCGGCTCAGGCAAAACCAACGGAGGCCCGGGCCAACGTCGGCGAACTGGAGGTCCGTTACCTGGACTGGGGTGGAGATGGTCCGCCCATAATGGCTTTGCACGGGCTGGCTTCTTCAGGGCATTGGTACGATTTGGTCGCGCCCATGTTGAAGGAGCACGGGCGGGTCATCGCTCCCGACCAGCGCGGGCATGGGCAAACCACCCAGATGGATTCGGGATATGATTGGCAAACACTTGCCTCGGATATCGTGGGGTTGATGGACCACCTGGGGTTGGAAAAGGTGTCGGTGCTGGGCCATTCATGGGGCGGAAATGTCGCCGGAAATGTGGCGGCGCGGTTTCCCGAACGGGTGGAGAAGCTGGTGATGATCGACGGCGGGTTCCTGGGAGGCCGGCAACGCTCTGGGGGAACCTGGGAATCGTTTAGGGAACGGGCGCGTCCCAGGGACGTTTCGGGAACGCGGGAGCAGTTCCTGGACAGGCTGCGGGTGCAGATGGCGGAGATCTGGAGCGACGAACTGGAGCGCATCGTCCAGACCATGGTCTACGAGGATGACGCGGGCCA
>JADFPM010000317.1 GCA_022562335.1 Chloroflexota bacterium | reverse complement strand
GGCTTTCGCCCAGGATACCACGCCTGGCGGAACGCGAGGCATCCGGCGGGCAGGGCCACGGCTCCGGGATCCCCGGTGAACTTGGAAAGCCGATGATCAACGATAACCAGGCAGTCTTAAAACAATTTGCAGATCTGGCGCAAGCGCCCGACGAAGAGATAGACGTGGCCCGGGCGGCGTTCCTTATCGCCGCCACGGAATTCCCAGACCTGGACGTTGACGGGCAAGTGCGATTGCTGGACTCGCTGGCTGCCGGGGCATCCCGGCGCTTGGGAGACGGGCAGGACAATCTGTTTTGCCTGAACACCCTGGCGGAATACCTTTTCGACGAGGTTGGTTTCAGCGGCAATCAGGAAGACTACTACGACCCGGACAACAGCTACCTGAACCAGGTATTGAGCCGAAGATTGGGGATACCCATAACCCTTTCCCTGATTTGCAGCGAGGTCGGGAAACGGATCGGCATACCCCTGGTGGGCATCGGCATGCCGGGCCATTTCCTGTTGAGACACCAGAACGAAGGAGATCTATTCCTGGATCCCTTCCACCGCGGCATCCTGCTATCGGTCAACGAATGCGCCCAGCGTTTGAACGAGGTGGCCAGGGGGGAGATCGCCTGGGACCCGGTCTTTTTGACTCCGGTGGGGAACAGGGATTTCGTCGCGCGGATCCTCAGGAACCTTAAAGGCATCTACCTGAACGGCGCCGACCACGTCCGGGCGATCAGGATCATGGACCTGCTGGTGGCGTTTTTGCCGGCGGAGGCCAGGGAACGCCGGGACCGGGGACTGCTGCACTTTGAATTGGAGCACTGGGAAGAGGCTAAGGAAGACCTGCGCCATTACCTGGATTCGGGTTCGCCCAACCAGGACACGGCGGGCGTGAACTGGATGTTGGGCCGCATCGACGCCAACCAGCCTCATTGATCACCGGCGCAACGCTAACTCAGCTCCGCCACGAACAAAAATCCGCTGTATCCTCCCTCGTTGAGCGGAAGCCTCACCGTTTCTACCTGGAAGCCCTTTTCTTCCAGCAACCGGGTCCAGGTGGCCATTGAGAACAACCCGGTGGTGTGGGTGTCCTGCTCGATCCGCTCTTGACCATCCTCCACGATGGTATAGGTGAATACCGATTCTATCTCCGTGTCGCTGGTGTCTGGGTCGTGCAGGTATTCCTGAATGGTCACCTGGATATCGCCACCGTTGCTCTTCCCGTTTCTCACCCAATGAAACACCATGGGCGCCCGGAAAGTCTCCCGCACCCAGTCCGGGGCGATTATCAACAGGCCGCCCGCCCTCAGGTGAAGCTTGGCCGTTTCAAAGGTGGCGGCCAGGTCGTCCTCGGTGACCATATAGGCGATGGCGTCGTGGATCAGCACCGCGTCGAAAGTCTCTTCCAGCCGCAGGGACCGCATGTCGCCCAAATGATGTTCCACGCCGGGGTTGAGCTTCTTGGATAGGTCCAGCATACGAGGAGAAAGGTCTATCGCCGTGGCCTGGAAATCTTCGGTCAAATGGGAAAGGTTGTGGCCCCCTCCCACCCCCAATTCCAACACCCGGTGGCGACCTTGGCCCAGCTTATCTTTGATGGTGTTTCGCCATACCTCAGCCTCATCCTCGTAATTACTGGGGGGGCTGATGATGGGCCACAGATAGGCCAGTTCATTGTACAAACGTGGCAGCCGTGGTTGGCTCAAAGTACCTCCGAAACGATTTGGCGAAACGATTTGGCGAAACGATTTGGCGAAACGATTTGGCGAAACGATTTGGCTCAGACGGGCCGCCGGCGCGGCGCTCATTATCAAAATACCATGTTGACTTGGGAAAATCGATTGGGTAGGCTCTAGCAAACATTTCGATAAGGACGGTCAGCATGGCGGAGATTTACCGGGCCGAGCACGTGGGGAGTCTGTTGAGACCCCCTGAAGTGCTCCAAGCTAGGACAGACCAATCTCAAGGGCGAATCACCCTGGAGCAACTCCGGGAGATAGAGGATAAGGCGATCCTTGAAGCGCTGGAGATGCAGCGCGAAACCGGCATCGACGTGGTCACCGATGGAGAATACCGCAGGAGTTGGTGGGCCGCGGGCTACGCCGATGCGGTGGAAGGGATAG
>JADFPM010000078.1 GCA_022562335.1 Chloroflexota bacterium | reverse complement strand
ATAGGCCAATCCATCTCATCCCGCAGGTACTTAATAAGGGACGGAAAAGTCCGAATGTTTCTGAGCTCAGCCCGATGGTCAATGGCCATGGTCAACCTTCCTTAATTTCCATCCAGCACTTGAGGGCAGGTTTTACGCCTACCGGTGCGTCAACCCGCTTCAAGTAAGTGTTCCTTATGTGTTTCTCGATCGAGGTACGGATCTCTTTCAGCCATTCTTCATCGGTAACGGTGGACCGTGGTGTGTCCCGGTCTGATCGGACATTACCCACGATCGTGGACGGCTCCTCAACAATCTCACCAGTTGTGCGATCGTAGAGATACCAACGGGTGGTGCCTGCCACTTCAGTGAACGAACCAGTTTCGGAGTCAAGAGCAGGCAATGAGTAGCAGAAGAAAACTCCGCTCTTCAAGCCGCCAGATTCCCGAATGCGGCTGCTGAAAACCGATCCAGGCAGGCGGTCGAGGTAAGACTCTAATTCAGGGTCCTCTTGGATCAACGCTTGATACGGTCCGTAACCGATGTTGATGCTGCCCTGGATGAACATCCATGCAACGAAAAGTATGGCGTAGTTGGGGGCCAGCCCCAACCCGACCAGGCCTATGCACAGGAAGGCGCATCCCCAGAGCAGGTAGGGCAAACGTTTGCCCAACGGAGACCGTGTCCGGTCACTCAGGGAAGCGATGCTCAGCTGCACCAAAGCCGCTACGATGAGGCCGCCGACGCCCAGAAAACCCAGGTAGGTATTCTTCAGTTCGTCGGCAACCAGGAAAAGGGTCAGGGCGGGGAGGATGATGACGTCCATGGTCAGGCCGACGCCGTTGGTGCCGAAGCCAAAGGCGCTCAACCGGAGCAATGCCAAATTGCTCCATTTGGATTCTTGTGTCTCTTCCGCCATTGGGGCACTCATTGGGGCACTCCCCCCACCCATCTGGTCCCGGGCCGCCACGGATGAATAAATCTGCCGGATCGATAAATCTGCTGGTAGTTTATAATACATCAGGCGTTGCCCGGCAGGGTAGAATCCGGTGGCGATTCGCCCAGTTTCATGGAGGTCAGGCTGCGGTGCCGAGTCTCCAAGGGTAACCCGGAGCCTTTAAAAGCTTGAGCCAGCATACGAACGATTTGAGGATTTGCTCCCTTCTGCCCAGCGGGACCGAGATCCTTTTCGCCCTCGATCTGGGGAACCAGGTGGTGGGCGTGAGCGACCTATGTGACTATCCGCCTGCCGCCAGGGATAAAAGGATCGTATCTCGCAGTAAGGTGGACGCGGCTGTTTTGACCAGCGACCAGGTGGAAAAAGAGATGCGCCGGTTGTTGGAGGCGGGAGAGGACCTATTTGAGTTGGACCGTGACTGGCTGAATAGCAACCCGGTGGACGTGGTGCTGACCCAGGACCTTTGTTACTTTTGTGAGGTGGATGCCGGCCAGGTTTTGGCCGCGGTGAGCGGGATGCAGCGGGAGCCTCGGGTGGAGGTGCTACAGCCGAGGACGCTGGCGGATATCTTGTCCAGCATCAAGCAGGTAGGTGATGCGTGTGGCGCCGTTGAGGCCGCCGCCCGCTTGGTCGGCGAACTGGAAGACAGGATCGCCGCGGTGATCCACACAGTCGCCCTCGCTGCTTCCAAGCCCCGAGTGTTTTCCGTCGAGGGAGTCAATCCCCTGGTCATCGGCGGCCACTGGATACCGGACCTCCTGGCGACGGCCGGAGGAAGTATGGATATCTACCTTCCTGGGTGTCCGGCCAAACGCATCGACTGGAATGAGATCGTCGATTATGCCCCGAACAAACTCTTCATCGACCTGTGCTCCTCGGATTTGGACCGCAACCTTAGAGAGATCCCTTGGCTGGCGGGTCAGGAAGGTTGGGAGACATTGCCCGCGGTCCAGGCCGGTGAGGTCTATCTGATCGATCACGTGTACTTCAGCCGGCCGGGGCCCAGGGTGGTACAGGGTTTGGAGATATTGGCCCAGTTGACCCACCCAGACCTATTCGACGGGCTCATCCCGCCGGATTCCGTACTCAAACTGGTTACCGGCGCGGCCGGCCTCGGCGGTCCAGAAGAGATGGGCCGCTGTTTCCTGCCGTATCAAGACCAGTGACCGGCCGGACATCCCACTCTCATGGCGTTGGGAATAGTAAGTAGCTATAATGATTGAAATCTCAGGGGGTAGACTGCACGGTGGTCACGAAAGACGAGTTTAGAACGGCCATGGCGGATTTCGCCACCGGCGTTACAATAATCACCACCAACGACGATCAGGGTCAGCCCCACGCCATGACCGCTAATTCCTTCACGTCGGTTTGTTTGGAGCCTCCGGTGGTCTTGGTCTGCGTGGCCCATAGCACCAACACCCACCAGATTTTGGCGGATTCGGGTTGGTTCGGGGTGAATATCCTGCGTCAGGGCCAAGAGGAAGTAGGCGCCTATTTCGCCAGGCGCCCCGAAGACAGAACAGGTGGGGTGGACTACAGTTTCAGCCAGGGAGAGGACGGGTTGCCCATTTTGGACGATTCGATGGTCTATATGGGTTGCCAAATCATCGGGTCTCACATTTACGGAGACCATACGATCTACCTGGGCGAGGTGAAAGAGATTCGCAAGGCCGACGTAGGGACTCCCCTGTTATTCTATAAAAGCCGTTGGTATAACCCCAGCGGAGAGTGAGCCCCAACCCGATACCATTAACTCAGGTAACTCGGGACCGTTACCTCAGGCTCGACATGAACCGTTCGATCTGGTCGTTGACCCGCTGATATTTCTCCAACTGGACGAAGTGGCCGCCGCCGTCGATTATTTCGTGTTGAGCTCCGGGGATATTCTGCGCCAGGTATTCGGTGAATTTGACCGGAGTGGCGGGGTCGTCGGCGCCGCACATCACGTGGGTGGGAAGCCGAACCTGGTGCACCTTGTCCATGACGTCAAACTTGTCACATGCCCGCAGATCGTTCAGCTCCACCTGAGGACCGATCTCCATCGTTCTGCGAATCAAAACCTGATTGATGTCATCTTCCACGTCTTTGTACATTTCTTTGCGGCTTTCCAGCCATTCGGAATTATCGCCCGTCGCTTCTTCGCATTCCCTTATGAATTTGGAATCGACCTTCAATTTGGCGCCGGTGCCAATGAGTATGACGCCCTTTAGCTCATCGGGATAACGCAGTGCGTACTGTAGCGCGATGGCCCCACCCATCGAATGGCCGCAAAGGACCACGTCTTTGTACCTGCGGGCCGTGTTGAAGCCTCGAACCCAATCCACATACCGGTCTATGCTGTTACAGGGCTTGCCGGTGGGATGGCCGGGAAGATCGATGGCTTTCGAATTACGAAAGTGCCTTAATTGGTAGTAAAAAGAAAGGCTGGAAGCCCCGGCCCCGTGGACCATCACCAACTTCATTCCAGAAACCTCCGAATAATAGCCATTATCATGAATCGTAATATTGTATGGCGATTGTCATCATCATACTACATATCACCATGCATTGCATAGAGTCCATCCATCCAAACTAATAGGTGTTCCGTCGCACTGAATCGCTTGGAAACCCCCAATATGCTTTCCAAACGATCCGTTTTGGGGCAAACGTTACCCATCGGTCCGACGGGCTTCCGAGCCCCTCCTATTATTTTTCATCCGAGTTCCCGTCATCGGTTCTATGCCCGTTGGACGAGCCGTCCTCGGGCATTTCCGTGTCGGGCGCGTCAATACCGGGCGTTTCGGTGTCGGAGGCTTCGATGCCGGGCGTGTCCGTGTCGGACGCTACGGCACCTGACGTCCTGGTAGAAGAGCCTCTGGTTGAACCGTTGGACGTGTCGTCGTCACCGTTGTCGCTCAATTTCCGGTCGGACTCGTGGAAGCAGGCGATGGCTGCTACGAAGTCGTCGGCCTCCCGCTCCCGCCAGACGATGACACCCTGGGTATTCCTACCGGTGACCCGGACGTCTTCCAGGGTGATCCTTTGCATTTGGGCCTTGGAGGATATGATGAAAATCTCCTGGCCCGGCGTGTCGGGGACCACCCGGGCAGCAGCCACGGGTCCACCCTTTTCGGTCACCCGGAATGTCCGCACGCCCTGACCTCCCCTCTTGTACCGGGGATAGCTGGACAGCGGAGTAGACTTGCCGTACCCATTCCGGCTGACGATCAGCAGATGGGTGTTTGGCGCCGCGATGCCCATGGCAACCACCCGGTCGTCCCCGATCAGCCGCATGCCGCGGACGCCGCCGGCGGACCGGGAGCGGGGAGTGAGGCCGGAAACCGCGAACTTGATGGCCTGGCCCCGTTCCGACACCATGATCACGTCCCTGGTTTCATCGGCCTGACCGACGCTGACCAACTCGTCTCCCTGTTCCAGGTCCATGACGATCAAGCCCGAGGGCCTTATGTTGGTAAGCTGGCCGGTCTTCAGCGCTTTCACCTCTCCCATCCTGGTTGCCAGGATCAGCTGGTAGTCGGCCTCCTTGGGATTTGATATCGCCAGCATGGCCTGGATCTGCTCGCCCCTGGCCAGGGGAAGCAGGCTCACCAATGGAGCTCCCCGGGTCGTGCGAGTGGTATTGGAATTTATCTGGAACGCCCGCAGTGGATAAACCCGGCCCCGGTTGCTGAAGAAAAACAGCGTTTCATGGGTGTCCACCACCGCCAGGTCCATCAGCGCGTCGTCTTCCCGCGTGGCCATGCCCATAACGCCCTTGCCGCCCCGGTGTTGGGTGCGGTAGGTGTCGATGGGCACCCGTTTGATGTAACCCCGCTGGCTGAGGGTGATCACCACGTCTTCGTTGGGTATGAATTGCTCATCGGTGGTGCCCTGCAACTCGGCTTCTTCGATGATGGTGCGCCGCGGGTCGCCGTAGTCCTTTTTCAGCTTGCGGGTCTCGGTCTTGATGGCGGACATCACTTGTTCAGGACTGGCGAGTAATGCTTCCAGGTCCGAGATGGTCTTGACCAGGTCGTCGTGTTCTTTTTCCAGACGTTCCCGCTCCAGCCCCGCCAGGCGCCTTAGTTGCATGTCCAGAATGGCTTGAGCTTGGACCTGGGTTAGGTCCAGCTGTTCCATCAGGCCGGCCCTGGCGGTTTCGACATCGGCCGAACCGCGGATGATGGTCACGACTTCGTCCATGCGCTCCAGGGCCAGAAGCAAGCCTTGGACGATGTGGTCTCGGTCTTGGGCCCGCTTCAGTAAAAACTCGGATCGCCGCCGGATGACGATTTGGCGGTGAGCGATGAACAATGCCAGGCATTGTTTCAGCGACAGCACCTGAGGCTGGCCGTCCACCAGGGCCAACATGATGGTATTGAAGGATGTGCGCAGTGACGTGTGTCTAAACAGGTTGTTGAGGACGATGTTTCCCTGGGCGTCACGCCGTAACTCGATGACGATCCGCATACCGTGGCGGTCCGACTCGTCCCGGATGTCCGAGATGCCCTCGATCTTTTTCTCCCTCACCAACTGGGCCATTTTCTCCACCAAGGTGGCTTTGTTCACCTGGAAAGGCAGTTCGGTGATGATGATCTGTTCCCGCCCTCCCCGTAGTTCCTCGATCTCGGTGGCCCCTTCCATGATGATGCGTCCCCGGCCTGTGGTGTAGGTATCGACGATCCCTTGTTTCCCGCGGATCAGTCCGGCGGTGGGAAAGTCAGGCCCCAAGACAAATTGCATCAGCCGTTCCGTGGTGGAGTCCGGATTGTCCACCAGATAGCATATTGCGTCGCAAACTTCACCCAGATTGTGGGGTGGTATGTTGGTGGCCATTCCCACGGCGATCCCGGTGGCGCCGTTGATCAGCATGTTGGGCAGGCGCGCCGGCAGCACCGTGGGTTCTTGCATCGAATCGTCGAAGGTGGAGCTAAAGTCCACCGTGTTCAGGTCCAAGTCGGCCAACAGCTCTTCGGCGATGGGGGCCAACCTGGCTTCGGTGTAGCGCATGGCGGCCGGCGGGTCGCCGTCGACGCTGCCGAAGTTACCCTGGCCCGTGACCAGGGTATAACGCAGGGAGAACGGCTGGGCCATCCTAACCAGCGAATCGTATACCGAGGATTCACCGTGGGGGTGGTATTTGCCCAATACTTCGCCGACTATGCGGGCGGTTTTCCGGAAGGTGGTGTTGGCCCGCAAGCCCATCTCTTGCATGGCAAAGAGTATGCGCCGCTGCACCGGTTTCAGACCGTCGCGTACGTCGGGCAGCGCCCTGGAGACGATCACACTCATGGCGTAGGTCAGGTACGACGTGCGCATCTCTTCATCGATGCGTATGGGGCGGGTTCCGTCGGGCAGTCTTTCAGGTGCGGTGGTTACCATATCGTGCTTCTCCTCTCCACATCCCTCTCTTCCACTGGTTAAAGGTTATATATTCCGAGACGGTCCCGAGGCATCGGCCAGGGGACCGGGGTAGACGGATCCATTTGTTTATCGTGTCACGCGATATATCGGGAGTTGGCCGGGGTTTGGCGCGTCCCACGGTCTTGATTTTATAGATGATTTTCCTGGGAACGCCAAGCCGATAGCGGCTTTACTCACGCGGCGACTCCCGTTTGATAGCTTTCCGCCCTCTCTTGAAACGCTGCGAAAAGGTTGGCGAAGATTCCCGGCACTTCATTCTGCCTTTCCGGGTGGCACTGAAGGGCGATGACCCAACTATGTTCCGGGCTTTCCAGACCTTCGATGAGACCATCCTCCACACAATAGGCGGTGGTCATCAATCGCGGTGACCTTTGGGCTTCGTACAGGCCCTGGTGGTGCAGGCTGTTGACCTTGAAGAATCCGGCCATGCCGATCACCGCAGCCGCCTTGGAGCCGGGAGAAAGATATATCTGATGGGACATCGCTTCATCGGGACTGGATTCGGGATCGGGCCCGGGACCCGTCTTTGGCTGGATACGGTGGCCGGGCAGGTCTTGGACCAACTGGCCTCCGCAGGCGACGTTGAGGACCTGCATCCCCCGGCAGATGGCCAGGACCGGCATATCGTGGTCCAAGGCGTGATGGAGCAGGCGCAGTTCCAAGTCGTCCAACGGGCGATTTAATACCAAGCCGGCTTGGGGGTCGGGTTCCTGATGATATAGCGCTGGATCGACGTCTGGGCCCCCGGGCAGCAACAAACCACTCACCCCACCCATCATATCTCCCGTGGTCCGGTGTCCGTCGTCTTTCGGGGTCAGCAAACGCACCTGCACTCCCAAAGGTTCCATGACGTCGCGGTAGCGGGTTGCGTTCCTGGGCCCCGAAGAAGAAATAGCTATGACCGCCATATGACATAACATTTTACCTGATATCATGGGGGAGATACAAATCTGACCGCTACTAATCATGGCTTTTGGCCGAAGGGAATCGCGCCGTAGCACGATGATTGGTTGATCGTAACGCGATATAATATATCTAGGCGTATCAGGGTGGAACGGTGTGGTCCATCCGGTACATCTTATCCGGAAATGGGTTACTGTCCGGGTTGGAGAAATCCGTGGGTGCGGCGGGCCGTTGGAGCCCCAGCCTTCGGCGCCCCGGCGGGCACGCCGGCTCTCCTTTGCTTGGCACAACGGTTTTTGGTAAGCTAGATAGGCGGTTTCAGGCGATTTTAACCAGCAGACCTAATGGGAAGAGTGGGATGAAAGAGGTCATAGAAGAAGCGGTCAAGCTCTCTAAAGAGGGCCAACCCTGCGTATTAGCCACGGTGGTGCGGACCAAGGGTTCGACTCCGCAGAAGGCGGGCGCCATGCTGTTGGTGCGCGAGGACGGCACCGGCGTGGGCACCCTCGGCGGAGGCTGTGTCGAAGGCGATATCTGGTTCGCAGCCAAGGAGATCCTCCGGCAGCACGGTGGCCCCGAATTCAAAGATTATTATCTAAACGAAGACATAGCCGCCCGCGACGGCCTGGTTTGCGGCGGCACCATGTACTTTTACCTGGAGCCCTTGTGGGAGCCCGAAGACTTTTCGTCCATAGGCAGCGAATTGATGGCCGCTTACGAAGGGGGTGACGCCGTTGGCCTAGCCACCGTCGTCAACGTGCCCGAAGGGGCTGATAACTTGGGCGCCAAGCTGCTTTTGCGTTTGGATGGGTCGGTCCTGGGGACCCTGGGCGATACCGAGTTGGATGAGAAAGCCATAGAAGTGGCCCGGAAAGTGGCGGAGGTCGGTAATACCGAGTCGTTCACCACCGATACCGGGGCCGAGATCTTTGTCGAAGGGTTCACCACCCCGCCTACATTGGTGATGGTTGGTGGAGGCCACGTCGGCAAGGCCACCGCCGACCTGGCCCAGTCGTTGGGATACCGGGTATATGTGGTGGACGACCGTCCCGAGTTCTGCAACCGGGAACGTTTTCCCGACGCTGAACAGCTCGTGGTGGCCCCATACGGCAGTTGGGCCGACCAAGTCTCTCTCAATGTCAACAGTTTCGTGGTCGTCGCCACCAGGGGCCACCGGTTCGATGATATGGCCTTGGAATCGGCCCTGGGAACCAAGGCGAGGTACATTGGCCTGCTGGGCAGCCGGCGCAAGACCATCATGATTTACCGGCGTCTGATCGAGCAGGGCACCCCGGTGGATCGGCTCAGGGAGGTCCACGCTCCCATCGGGCTGGACATAGGCGGCCTGACGCCGGAAGAGCTGGCGGTCAGCATCATGTCGGAGATCATCATGGTCCGCCGGGGCGGCAAAGGTGGACCCATGGGCATGGACGAGTGGTTCATCGAACGGGCGGCGAACATCGCCGAGAGGACGGTGGAAGTCTAGCTCTCCACGATATCAAAATTGAAAGGGGTCTGAAGTGGGACCCACGATTGCGATACTCCTGGCGGCCGGCGAGTCCAGCCGCATGGGACAGTTGAAAGCCCTGCTGCCTTGGCAGGGCTCAACTTTATTGGAGCACCAGGCCGCCGCGTTGCTGGAAGCAGGAGCGGACCGGGTCGTGGTGGTGCTTGGGCACCGCGCAACCGAACTGGAAGCGATATTAAAGGGCAAAGACCGGGTTTCCAGCACGGTGAACCCCGATTATCTGCAGGGCAAGACCACCTCGCTCAAGGCCGGTTTGCGGGCCGTTGAAGAATTCGAACCCGGCGTGATCCTGATCTTGAACGTCGACCAGCCCCGGAAGCCCGAGACCATCCGGCAAGTCTTGCAGCACCATCTGGCCGGTGAATCGCTCATCACCATCCCCACCTTCAACGGCAAAGGCGGGCACCCCATCGCCATAGCCGCGGAATTGTTGCCGGAGGTGGGGTCGATCGAAGAGGAAAGCCAGGGTCTCAAGGCGGTGACCCGGCGGCATGAGAATTCCACCGCCCGGGTGGAACTTGGGACATCGGAAGTCCTCTTGGACCTGAACACCCCGGAGGACTATGAAATGGCCCTGGACGGTAATACCTAACCAGGACGGCCAGGCTGGCGCGGGCTAAGCTGTTGAACCCGCCGCAGTTGCGATCTGCTGTCGCGGCGCCCCGGTGGCAGGAATTATCATCGACACCAGCCAACCGAGGAAAAACATCGCGGACCCAAAGTACAGTCCGGCATGCCAGCCAAATCCCGTGAATCCCGCGGGCATAGCCCACGCGAAGGCGGTCTCCGGCAACGCACCCACCAGGATCCCGGCGGCCAGCAACGATATGACGCCGAAGGCCGAGTTGCTGCCCCACATCAGCCCGATGAATGTCGCTTCCAATCCCTTTCCTTCAGCCAGGTCAATGGCCGCGGCCTGGGTCAGAGAGTTGACCGCGAAATGGAACAACCCGAATAGCGCCACCGATAGGCTCATCCAGATGCCGCTTCCTCCCAGGGCTATGGCCACCGGCAAAATCACTGAGACAGCCATGATGAAAGAGATTATGGGACGGCGGCCGATACGGTCGGAAA
>JADFPM010000077.1 GCA_022562335.1 Chloroflexota bacterium | reverse complement strand
ACCACGAAACACTCGCCGAAATACAGCCATCTCATAGGGGAATGTGTCTGCGTTGTTTAAAACCAACGCCCTAATCATTTTGGCGTCAACCACCACCAGCCGGCGAGGGGCCTGCATCGTTAGGCTTTAGGCAAGGTTTTCGCCCATTCTCGCATCAGTTGCCGTTCAACTTTGGTATACGACGGCACCCATCCCTTGATGTAGCCTTGCTTTCCCAGGGGAAGCAATTTGGCTTTTGTGCCCGCCTTTCCCTTTTCCACGTGATAAACGGCAATGTCGTCGCGCTCCAGCCAACCCTTGTGAACCGCGTAACCCAGGGCCTGCAACATGATGTGGCTGTGGGTGGTGGCGATAATCTGCTTTTTGTCCTGCGTGACGGCCTCGGCGAACATCTCTAGAACGTCAATTTGCGCTTGGGGGTGCAGGCTGATCTCAGGCTCCTCGATCATTAATAAACTGTTCTCGGGTGCCCAAAAAAGCTCAGTAATTACGGTAAGAATCTGCCTTGCCCCGGAGCTTGAAAGGGCTAGGTCCAAAACTACCTTTAGATCGCGATCTACGTAGTCGGAACCTGATTCGTTTGGACCTTTCAACCCTGCAGTAAGGTCACTGATGCCAAAATGACGCGCCCACCGGGCAATTGCATTCGCTTTATTTCGGTGTTGGCGTTGGCCGAAAATTATGGCTAGCATCAGCAGCAGGTTTTCACCTTTCGCGCCTACTCTATTTGGGTTTGCCCCTGTATTTGCCGAATAAGGTACGTCACCACGCACAGAGCCCAACATAAACGCATTAGAATTTTCCGTGGGCTTCAAATTCTGTATCGTGGTTTGTATGTCTTCCTGGCCGGTGGGCTCGCCATTCTGAAGGTATTGGCGGACGACTCTTCCTCTTCTAACATCATAGGTAAATCTGAACCCATATTTACCGTGATCACCTTCCGAAGCAAAATAAAGATCCGTCGTACTATCGGTTATTACAGGCTTGTGAAAAATGGCTTCCCATTTTCGGAAATCGGTCAGCGTTCCTGAATGGTTTTCTTGGATAGCAACAGCAATGGCTTCCAAGATACTCGACTTCCCGCCGCCGTTGGGTCCTACCAGCAAAGTAAGCGGCTTTAAATCCAGGTCAACGCCTGGCTCGCCGATGCTTTTGAAGTTTTGTATGCAAACGCGGCTAATCATAATCGGAGTGCCCAGTTTCGGGATTATTCATCAAAACAATGTTCGTAAACCAGGCAAAAGAAAAAGGCTGACCCCGCTCAAAGGATCAGCCTTATCTTAACATAGGCGATATGGACGCCCGCCTAGCCCAGTTAATGCAGGGGGCAGGCCGTCAGCAAGGATCTGCCCCACCAGGTATCGGCGCTGCCGCCGCCGGTGGCTGAATCCAGGTTTTGCGCTTGGCCGGCGGACTGGTTGTTGGCCTCGGATTCGGCAAGCAGGATCGCGCTGGGGCCGGCGAAGGCCAGGGCCAGGGTCCGGTTGTGGCTTTCAGAATCGGCCGATACGGCCCATGCGCCAAAGAAGACAAATAGCGCCAGGGTGAGTATCACCGCCACCGCAAAGGAAATGGGGATCGGCAGTCCCTTGTTCGCATCTATTTTAACGGCCATTGACGTTATTACTTCCCCAATCGACTAGCCACCCATATAGGATGCCATTGTTACCGGGAAGGATTCCTTTTTCCCAATTGCAGATTCGCCAGACGTCTAACGGACCTCTGCTTCAAAGGGGAACACCATGTTGTTGCCGTAGCCCCGGCCGTCCCATTTGTTGGGGAACTCCATGGGCTGGGTGTCCCCTTTGTCATTGGTTGCCTTCGACATCAGCGTGTAGTGGCCCGGCCCCTTGGGTTGCCACCGGTACTCCCACCGGTACCAGGAGTAGCCTGAGTTGGGATGGATCACGTCCACCGGCGACCAGGTATCGCCGCCGTCGGCGCTTATCTCCACCTTGGTGATCTTGTCTTCACCAGACCAGGCTGCGCCGGCCAGGGTATAACCAGAAGCGGGGATGATCTCTCCCGGCACCGGGTTGGTGATGATGGATTTGACCTTCAACTTGGTGTAATAGGTGTAGGGTATCGCCGCGCCCGGCTCATTGGCGGTCATGTACCTTTCGGTCTGGTAGAACCCTTTAAATTCGTGGTCCAGCACGTGCAGGCCAACCAACCATTTCACCGAGTTCATGCCGTACCAACCCGAAACCAACAGCCGCAACGGGTAGCCGTGGTTCAGAGGCAGGGGCTCTCCGTTCATCTCGTAGGCCAGCAGCGTATCGGGGTGCATGGCCTTGGCCAAGGGCAGGCTGCGCTCGTAGGTCACTTCAGGCGGGTCGCCAACGGTCTCGTCGGGGCCGTGGTCGGCGCCTTCGAACATCACTTCCACCGCGGAAGATTTCACGCCGGCCTTTTCCAGCACGTCTTTCAGAGACACCCCGGCCCATTCGGCATTGCCCATGATGCCGTGGCCCTTGATCCCTTCCATCACGGTGCTGATCCTCAGCGCCTTGGTGTAATACTCGGGGACCGGGCTGTTGCCGCAGCACTCAAAGGTCACCTGAAACCGTTTCTGGGGCAATTGTTTCAGGTCTTCGTAGCTCAGGCTCAAAGGATTGTTGACCTCGCCGTCCACGTTGAGACGGTAGGTGGCTATATCTATCTCGGGGCATTCCTTCCAATGATTGCGGATGTAATACAGATCATTGGGAACGATATCGTTTTGCAATGCCGAAGGAGGCGTGGCAAAGGTGCGCAACCCCGCGTTGGTGGGTATCAGTTGGGGCTCGACCTTGGTGCTGATCTGTTGGATGGCCATCAGTGTCTCCTATGAGTCTGTTTGAGGTTTTACCGGGGTCGTCCCAGGCGGGGTTATTCCAAGTAGGTTGTCTCCAGTTCCGCGGCGGGATAGGTGACCCACATTCGGGCGGGGATCCAAAGCCTGTTTATCAGCTTGTGGGGCACACCGGGCGGCGCCAATAGGGTGCACCCGGCCCGGACGGTCTCCACATGGTCGCCGATCATGATCTGTATCGCCCCTGCCGTGACCATCATGGCAATGTCGGTGGGATGGGTATGCAGCCGTCCTTCCCAGCCTGGGTGCAGCTCCACCTCTTTGATGGTCAGCGATTTCGCTCCATTCGCGCTGGACACCAGGGAGCGTTCGCGATGATAGTCTACCACTTCGGGCATACGGACTGAGCTGTGTTCTATGATGGGCATACGGCACTCCGGGCATCAAAGGTGGGTCACTCGGCATCGTTTGCGGCTTACTTGACCGTTATATCATAGCCTACGATGGCGCTAAAGTTCTTGCGCATATTGTTGTACCGGGGCTCATGAGACTGGACCTGTCCCGCGGCGTCGGTAGCCCGGCACATGATGGAATATTCCCCGCTTTTCTTAGCGTCCCAAAGGTAGGACCAGCGGACCCACATCCACCGGTCCATGGGCTCTTCCAGCCGGGTGGCGTGCCAGGTTTCACCTCCGTCGACGCTGACCTCCACCTGGGTGATGGCGGCGCCGCCGCTCCAGGCAAAACCCCTGATCACATGGGTGCCCTTGGCCAGCGTTTCCGTGTCGTCGTTGGGGTGGGTCACCATGGACCTGACCGGGATGGTGGTTATCAACACCTTATCTTGAGAATCGGCGGAGTCCGCATAATAGTAAAATTGGTAGTGGTACCAGCAATCGGGCATGTGGTCCATGACCTCAAGCCGTTTCAACCACTTGACCGACCAGTTGCCCGACCAGCCGGGCACGATCAGCCGCACCGGCGCGCCGTGCAGGTGTTCCAGCAATTGTCCGTTTTGGGCCCAGACCAGAAGGGTGTCGGGATGCAGCGCCTTCTCCCTGGGCAGGCCCTTGTCGTATAGAAATGGTTCCGTTCCAGGGGCGGCCGTGACGGGCACGCCCTCGTCCCAACCCTCGGTCCGGATGTATAGCCCCTTGTCGGTGAGTCCGGCGTCGTTGAGCACCGCCGCCAGGGGAGTTCCGGTCCACTCGGCGGCGCTCAGTATCATCCTCTCCTGGGTACGGGACGGTTTGGGGCCTTCGCCTTTGAAGTATTCGAAGTAGGTGGCGTCGCTGCCCGAACATTCCATGACCGTTCTGACGGTACGGCCCGGATAACGGCGCAGCTGCTCGTAGTTGATGGTCAGGGGATTTTTGACTTCCCCGTCGATGGTCAGGGACCATTGGTCTGCGGGAACCACCTCGGGCACTTCAAAATGCTGCACCACGTAGTGCAGCTCGGTGGGAGTGATAAGGCCTTCCAGGTCCACCACGGGGGTCCGCACCCGCTTGACGCGGCCCTCTTCGTCCAGCAGGTTTACGGGGTTCATCTCCTTGCTGGGCCAGCCGTACCATTTGGGGCTGCCGTGGGGGTTGGTGGACTGGGGTCCACCGGCCCCTTCCATCCTCAGAAAATCGGGGATCGCCCCTTCCTCTTGCTGGGTGGCCATGGGTGATGCCTCCTCTGATTGACGGCGCTAGTTGGCAGTCTCGTACTTTTCCCCTAGAGCGGTTTCCCAACGCAGATAGTTCATCATATCGGCGTAATTGCGGTCGGGGCCGGAAAGGACCATGTCGGTGGGGGGACCCGTGACTCCGGATAGGCCCTCTTCGATGTCCAATCCGGCATTACGCCACGCGGCCATGCCGCCGTCAAGGACCGAGACATCTTGATAGCCGATCTCTTTCAACGTCTGCGACGTCAATAGGGACAGGTTGCCGTCGGCGCAGGTGACCGCCACAGGAGCGGATTTGGACGGCGCAAAACGGTCTATTTGCAGCTCTAGAAAACTTCGGGGAACCCAACGGGCGCCGGGCACGTGCCCCCGGCTGAACGCCTGGCTGGTATCCACAAAGATGGTCGTCGTGCTGGTGGCGTCCTTCAGTTCCTGGGGTGAGACCATCCGGGCTTGGGACCGGGCCTGGTCCAGACCGGAAACCGGAAGTTCGGCCACGCCTTTTTCCAAATCCAGACCGGCCGCCTGCCAGGCGCCGGTGCCCCCGCTGACCGCGTAAACCTCTTTGAACCCCAGTTGGCGGTAGAACGAGGCCACCAAAGTCCCCCGGGCCATCTTGTCGCAGGTGAAGACGATGGTGGCGTTTTTCACCACCGCCACGTCATCGGAACGCTGGACCACCTGACCGCCGGGGAACCAGCGGAACCCGGGAATATGGCCCGCCTGGAACTGGTCCTGAGTCCTGACATCAACCAGGTACACGGTTTCCTTGCTGCGCCGGGCCATCAATTCTTGCAGGGCTTCCACGTCCAGATAGCGGACACCGTCTTCGCCCGCCAAGCGGGTGGCGTAGGCTTCCGCCGCGGCCAGACCTTCCTGGGATACCTGGGGCAGTTGGATACGGTCGGCCCCGTTTTCCAATTGATAACCCGCCAGGACCCATCCGGAAGTGCCGTTTTTCAGGCCCACCACGTTATCCCAGCCCATGCGTTGCAATATCCGGGTGCCTATGATGCTGCGGGTGCGGCCGGCGCAGTTGATCACCACGGTGGTGTCCGGGTCCAGTTCTTTGGTGATATCGGTGATGTGAAGGGCCAGCTCGCCGCCGGGCACGCTGCGTCCCCCGGGTATGCAGAACCGCTGGTACTCCTCGGGCGTGCGGGTGTCCAGGATCACCAGCTTTTTGCCTTCTTCCTGCCATTGATGCAGCTCGGTGGCCTCGATCTCGGGCACCCCGTGCACCACTTCCTGCTGCTCACCGAATTCTTTCGAGGGGACGTTGCTGCCCCATTCGGTGGGTTGGTTCTGACTGACCCACCAGTTGATGCCGCCGGAAAGCACCGAGACCTTGGCGTAACCCATGGCTTCCAGGGTCTTGGCGGCCAGGGCGGCGCGCCGGCCGTCGTCGTCGCAAAGGACCACCGGCACGCCTTTATAGGGAACCGACTCGGCCATCTGGAATTCCAGCAGGCGCCGGGGAATGACGCTGGACCAGGGTATGTGGGTGCTGTTGTATTCGCCGGGCTCTCTCACGTCGATCAGGGCGAACGGGGCGTCTCCGTCCAACAGGTTCTGCAATTCTTGAGGCGAGATCTCTCCCGGCATGGCAACTTCACCCCCGGCAAGTTTCTAAAAGGCTTTAAATGGGGAAATGGGAATTTTTAGTGTGGGGATCGGCTTGATCCCAGCAGAGGCCAAGGTATCGGAATATACCGAAAAGGTCAATCGGCGGGCGAAGGGGCCGCCGCCGCCGCGTCCGCCGGAGGCGCGGAACGGGCTTCGGCGGGCAGAGCATCCTCCCAGTTTGGCATCAATTGCTTGGAGGTCGGTTCCAGGAACAAGATCGCCACAGCCCCAGCCAGGCTGGCCGCGATGGAGATCATCCACGCCATGTCGAAAGAACCGGTGACGTCGACGATGATCCCTAACAAAAGACCGCCGATGGCCATTCCCATGCCCGAGCCCATTTGCTGGAATCCGAAGATGGTCCTCACCGGACCCATGCCGTAATACTGGCGGTTGATGACGAGGAAGGCCGACATCTCGCCGCCCATGCCAATCCCAAAGAGGGCGGCGAATAGGTAGAAATGCCAAGGCAAACTGGCCCAGATCAACAGGGCCACGGTGATTCCCTGGATGGCATAGGCCAAGACCATGACGCCCTTTGCGCCGAGCCGGTCCGCCATGATGGGAATCGAGAACCGGCTGATTACGCTGGTGAGCGAATAGATGCTGACGATGAAAGCCGCGGTCTCCAGGGAAACGCCCTGGGTCGTCGCGTAGAAGACCACGCCAACCATGACTATGGAATGGCCGACGCAACCCAAATGGTGGATCAGGATCAGGTTCCAAAACGCCCTGGTGCGTTTGGCCTGGCTTAAAAACACCTTGCTGCGGAGTTGGGTTACGCTGGGGTCCGACGGCGCCACCGGCGCGGGGTCGTCGTCGGTGGCGCCGTAAGGCTTCATCCCCCTTTCTTGGGGATCGCCGTGAAATTTCAGCAGCAGGACCAGGATCATTGTCCCGGCGACCAGCGCCATGACCCAAAAGGCGGTTTGCCATTCAAACCTGCTGAGCATGATGGCCAGGGCCGGCGCCATGACGGAAGAACCCATTCCCCCGGCCGATTGTTGGATGCCCACCGCCAGGCCCAAACGCCGTTTGAACCAGGCGGCAACCGTGGTGGGGACGTTTACCCGGAAAAGTGACTGGGAGATGCCCAGCATGACGGCGTAATACAGGTACAATTGCCAGATGTGGGTCATCGTTCCCAGCAGGACCAGCCCGGCGATATAGACCACGGCCGCCAAATAAAGGACACGCCGCGCCCCGAACCGGTCGGCCAGCCAGCCGGCCATCGGTGAGGACAAGGCGCTGACCGAGCTGCGCAGGAAATAGGCGAATGTGATGACGGTCAGCGTCCAGGCGAATTCCGTCTGTAGGACCACCATGAGGATGGCGAAGGCCTGCCCGATGAAGTTTGTGCTGATCTGTAGCAACGTGGCCAAGGCCACGATCATCCAGGGCTGGTAGTAAAACCCTCGAATATGGGTGTTCGCCGGTTTAGAATTTTCGTTTAACAAAGATTCAATTCCGATTCGGTATTCAGCGCCGGAAACCAGGCTAGACCGTTAGCGGTTGTGCCATTTGGCGCATCTAGTCTACATCCGGCGCCAGCACGGTTATCTCGCCGGTCCAAACGCCGGAATCCATCTGCGTCTATGTCCATGTTAGTTTCGATTTTCGTCAATTATGGTGACGGCCTAACCTAGTGTCAAGCGATATTGTTGGATGCTCTATATCCGCCGCAGATGCTTTAAGGGCTACCCTCGGTTAAGGTCACCGTATGTTAGAATGGGCAAACCCAGTCTCCAAGAAAAAGTTCATGCGGCGGAAAGAAGGGAGGCGTTGGTTCTTCCGAAACCTGCCGGCAGGGGCGGCACCCTAGTTGAATGAAATGGACGACGAGCAGTTCATCGAAAGAATCCACCTGAAGATCGAGCGGCTGACCCAGCGCCGGGTGGACCTGGAGATCGACCGGGAAGAGGTCAACCAGTTGCAGGTTGACCTGGGACTGGAAGTCCCCCGGGTGGTATTGGGTTCCAACGTACTGCGGTACTCCGGATTCGCCCGGATGTGTATCGAATACGCCGTGGAGTCCATCCGGCAGCAACGCACCATCGATACGTTGGAGTTCCACCTGCTGCTGGCGCGGAATTAAGCCTTAGGCGGCGGCGGACACTGAGCGATATAAAATAGGGCCGCTTCCTCCTCCAAGCCCACAACATGAACCAAGATTTGCCACCTCCTCCCTCGGAACTGCGCCCCTGGTACTATCAGAACCTTTTTTTAATGGTCGCTTTTGTCCTTTGGCCGGCTTGGGCGGTCCTGATCATCCGCTCTCCCTGGCACAATGGTATCCTTTCCGGCGGTGTGGCTTGGGCCTACCTGATATGCGGTTCGGTGTTCGTATTTAAAACCGTGCAAGCGGGCGCTTGGTACCCGGTCCTTAATTATCTGGTTCCAGGATTGGTCTTGACCGTGGCCCTCCAGGTGTTTTGGGCCGCTTACAAAAAGCAATATCTGGGACCGTATCTGCCCGAATACAATAGTGCGGCATCCGGAACACCTGAAGATGAGGAATCCGCACCTTCCCAATCAGGTGCAATGCCCGATTCAACGCCTCGGGCCAGACTTCGCCGGCGGTCCCGGTCCCGCCGTCCGCCCCGGCACTAGGAGTCCAACCGGGTTGCCAGTTAAATAACGCGCGGATCGCGTCCGCGCTGCACGCTTTATTTGGAGGCTGAAACCGATGTCCTGGCAGGAGGAAGGTTACCAACGGGGTATGGTGGTGGTGGCCCACCCCGACGACGCGGAATGGGGGTGTGCCGGTACCGTGGCCCTGTGGTGCGCCATGGGATGGGATGTCGTCTACGTCATGTGCACCGACGGCAGCAAGGGCAGCGACGATCCTGAGATGACCTCCCAGAGACTTGTGGAGATACGGAGCCGGGAACAGGAAAACGCGGGCAAGGTCTTGGGATTGAGCCGGGTGGTCTTTCTTGGCTACGAGGACGCCATGCTCCAGCCCACGTTGGAACTGCGCCGCGACATCGCCCGGGAGATCCGCCGGCACCGCCCCGATATCTTGATCTGCCAGAGTCCGGCGCGCCGCCTTGCCGGTGAAGGTTGGATCGGCCATCCCGACCACTTTGCTTCGGGAGAGGCGGCCATGTCCGCGGTGTTCCCCACCGCCAGAGACCGGCTGACCAACCCCGAGTTGTTGGCAGAAGGCCTAGAGCCCCACAAGGTGCGGGAACTATGGGTGACCGACCATGCCGACCAGGACCTTTACGTCGACGTGTCCCAGCACATGGATACCGCGGTCAAGGCGATTCAGGCACATAAAAGCCAGGTTGGCGGCGAAGACGTGGAGATGTATATGAGGGAAGGCCGTAGACGCGGGGGCGAGAAGGTGGGTTTGGAATACGCCGAATCGTTCAAGCGATTCAAGCTGTAGGGGCGCACGGCCGTGCGCCCCTACGTTGCAAGCTAGGCCGGCTTCCGGGCCACAACCTTTACGCTGGCCACGTTCATGGGAACGCCCTCATCGTCGAACTTCACCTTTTCCTCGGATAGGTCTATATCTACGAACCCGGCTTTGGTCAGCCGCCCCAGGTAGACCTCCCGGTCCTCCGCGCCGGCGATGCAGGAAGCCCAGGCCTCGGGGTCGGTGCGCGTGGGGCCGTTGGAATCCAGGGCCATCATGTCGGATATGTGGACCCTTCCGCCGGGAGCCAGGACCCGGAACGACTCCTGGAAAACCCGGTCTTTGTCCGGCGACAGGCAGACCACGCAGTTGGATATGACCACGTCCACGCTGGCCTCGGGCAGAGGGATCTTCTCT
>JADFPM010000076.1 GCA_022562335.1 Chloroflexota bacterium | reverse complement strand
GCCCCAGTGATCGAAGGTCTGCTTTACCGCCGCCGCCGCCGGTCCTTCTTGAGAGACATCGCCTTCGACCACAAATGCTTCGCCGCCGGCCGCAACGATGTCTTTGACCACTTGCGTGGCGGCCTTTTGACTGGAATTGTAATTCACGCCGACCCGGATCCCCGCCCGGGCCAGGCGGCAGGCGATGACGGAGCCTATCCCGCGAGACGCCCCCGTGACCAGGGCTACCTGCCGGTCTGAATCCGCCGCTGTCACTCCAACCGCCTCACATCAAAATCCTCGATCACGAGATACCCGCACGAGATACCCGGACATCTAGTTTTTGGCCTTGACCTTGGCTGCGGCCCCGCTGCCCTCGGAGGCCGTCTGCTGATTTTTATGTATCTGGGAGAGTTCCTCTCTCATGCTGTCCACCAGGCCCACCCGGACATACCTGACGGCCGTGTGGATCGCCCCGGCAACGCCGCTGGCCTCGCATGAACCGTGGCCTAGGACCACTGCCCCGTTCACGCCGAAAAGCGGGCCGCCCATGGTCCTGGGCATATTGGTCGTTTGCCACAGATCGTCGCTGATCTTTGCCAGGTCTTGGGGGGAGAGGGAACCCGCCAGGCGTTCCTGCACAAATCCGGAAAGTGCCCCGCCCAATCCTTCCGCGAACTTCATCAGGATATTGCCCACGAAGCCGTCGCAGACGATGACGTCGGCCCGGCCGGTGAAGAAATCCATTCCCTCGACGTTGCCTATGAAGTTGAGATGGCTTTCCTTCAGCAAAGCGAAGCTCTCTTGAACCTGCTTGTTGCCCTTGGCTTCCTCGGCACCCACGCTGAGGAGGCCGATCCTGGGGTTTTCAATGCCCAGAAACCGGTGGGCGAAAACGGACCCCAACGCCGCGAAACTCAACATCAACGCCGGGCGGCAGTCCATGTTGCTTCCGGCGTCCACCATGACGGTGCCCGGAGCGACGCCCAAGAATGGACCACCCAGGCAGGGCCGTTCCAGACCATCCATCAATCCCAGGAGGAATACGGAACTGGCCATGGAAGCGCCGGTGGAGCCCATGGAAACCACCACGTCGGCATCACCGGATTTAACCAGTTTGGTCGCCACCAAGATAGATGCCTTGGGCTTACTGCGCAGGGCCCGGATGGGATGCTCGTCGTCCCCGATCTTGTCCACCGAAGGGACCAAAGTCACCGATCGTCCGGTGGTGTCGTAGCGGTCCAATTCGGCCTGGACCGGCTCCTGATCGCCCACCAGGATGAGTTCGATATTGTCGTTGCCCAGCGCTTCAATCGCGCCTTTAACGGTTTCCTTGGGACCAAAATCGCCCCCCATGGCGTCCATCGCCACCCTGACGGGACGATCGTCTGATCTTCCATTAACGGACATCGCTCACTCCCCTCGCCTCTCTCCCGGACACACCGGAATGGCGACGTTAAAAACCACGCTTCCGGTCATTGTGCCGACCCGCATTCTCGTTGGGCTCATTTTCGCCGCCAATCATAACCGATGCAGACCCGCTCACCAACTCCCGGCCGCTCTCCCGCTCCAGGACCCCAACGGCGCAGACCTCCCTGATTCCCCGGTCAACCACCTGTTGCTTTGAGGGGTGGCATTCGGTATACAGGCGGTCGCCCAGGTACGCGGCGCCCTTGAACCTGATCTTTAGCGCCCCGCTCTCCAACCAAGCGTTACCGTAGGCCCTGCCCATGGCCTCGGAAACCAGCGCCAGGGTCAACATGCCGTGGGCAATGATCCTGCCGAATTGGGTTGTGGCCGCGAACGCCGGGTCCAAATGCAGTGGGTTGTGATCTCCTGATGCCTGGGAATACGCGGTGAGCTGGTCTTGGGTAATGGTCCGTTCAACCGTTGGGATAGCGGATTCCGGTGAAACGGGCGGGTTATCCTGTTTAGCTGTCTGGGTGCCGCTCGGCTCCCGCTGGGAAGACGTATCGGCGGCGCCATGGTTCACCAGGACGGTGGTCTGCCCGGTGATCACCTCTTCTCCGCCGGCCGCCTTCAACGTGTAGCCAGCGGTGATGAATTCCAGGTCTCCCCGTCTCCTGGGCTGGCCCATACGGGCGAAGGCGGTGACCTGCTCTCCGAACCGGACGCCCCTCACCGTCTGCATCTCTTGGACACTGTGGATCGCGCCGGCTGGGAGGTCGAGTTTTTTGAGCATCGCGCCCAGGGCCCAAGCGGTCAATGCCAAGGGCGGCGCCAGGCGTGATCGGAGGTATAGGTCCGACGTGTCGCCCACGGCCAGGGTGTAGCGAAGGACCGACTCTTCGGTGACCTGCCAGGTCCCCAACTCGATCCCTGGTACGGAATCAGGCATGGAATCTTGCCCCTCTACATGCTCCGGCCCCGCCGGGGCCTTCAGCGTCGACACCAAGCCCACCCCTTCGGCGAATGCGCCGCGTCCGATTATACTCAGAGCCTTCGCGGGCAGCAACATTCTAGGCTCCGCCATAGGGCGACTTTGCCGGAGCCCCGGTCACCCGCCCAGGGCGGGTTTCCCAAAATACGGGAAGCCTCAGCCTTCGCCGAACGCCTCGGCTGCCAGATCGCCGATGTACTTTCCGATGGCCAACGACGAAGTGGCGCCGGGGGACGGGGCGTTCAACACGTGGACGGCTTCCTTTCCCTGGATGATGTGGAAGTCGTCGAGAAGGGCGCCGTTGCGGGCTACGGCCTGGGCCCGCACGCCCGAGCCGCCGGGAGCCAGGTCTTCCGACCGGATCTCGGGCACCAGGCGCTGCAGGTCGTGCACGAATACGCTCTTGACGTAAGAACGGTGCATCTCGCCCAGGCCGATCTTCCAATAGCGCATGGACATTTTCCAAAACCCGGGGAAGGACAGCGTGCCCCAAGAGTCCATCAGGTCCACGTCGTACTTGCCGTATCCCTCCCGTTTCAACGCCATCACGGCGTTGGGCCCCGCCTCCACCTGGCCGTGGATATTTCGCGTGTAGTGCACGCCCAAGAAGGGGAACCTGGGGTCGGGCACCGGGTATATCAGCCCGTTCACCAACCCGCGGGCCTCCGGGGTGAGGGTGTAATACTCTCCGCGAAAGGGGATGATCCGGATGTCGATCTTCTCGCCCATCATCTCGGCCACCCGGTCGGCGTGCAGACCGGCGCAATTGATCAGGTGTTTCGACTGCAGAACGCCACCGCTGGTCTCTATGGAAAGGCCGTCGGGTTTCTTGGTTATGCTCTGTACCTCGGCGCCGGTGAATATGTCGCCGCCGGCCTCTTGAAACCGTCCGGCATAAGCGGCGGCGACTTTTTTGTAATCGACGATGCCGGTGCCGGGCGCCCACAGGGCCTTGATGCCATAGACGTGGGGCTCTATCTCTTTGAGCCGTTCCGGGCCGATGATCTCCAACCCCTTCACCCCATTGGCCACGCCGCGCTCATAAAGGCTGTCCAGGCGCTCCAGTTCGGATTCGTGGATGGCCACGATCACCTTGCCACATAGGTTGTATTCGATCTCATTCTCATCGCAAAACTTCAGCAGGGCTTGAGCGCCTTCGACGCAAAAGCGCGCCTTATGAGAATCGGGCCGGTAATAGATCCCCGAGTGGATCACGCCGCTGTTGTGGCCCGTCTGGTGGTTGGCCAGTCCGTCGTCCTTTTCCACCACCGCGATCCGCCAATTGGGGTACTGCTCCTGCTTCAAGCGCAGGGCGGTGGACAGGCCGATGATCCCGCCCCCGATTATGACCACGTCGAAGACTGACGATTCCATGGTTCACCTCGTTGGGATTTAACCTCTGGCTCGCTGATCAGGCCCTTGGGATTCAATGACCCGCCATGGTCACGCCCGATATCGGTCTTGGAGTATTGTCACCCGCAAAAGGTCCAGGGCATTCAGCGCGGTTCGGGTCCGGTCGGGAAGGCCGGGACCGGCGAAATTATATTGGCGCCGCCACGTTCCACCCGCGGAGGAGACCGAGATATAGGTGTGGCCCGGGTTAAGGTTTTCCGTCGGTTTTGCCCCCTCCGGTACCGAGTGCACCGCCAACCCCAACGCAGCGCCGGTTTGAGCGCGGACGCCGGCGGCCAGCCCATCGGCCAGCGCCGCGCCGTCTCCCATTAGCCGGTCCAGCGAAAGGCTGCTTTCGTCGGCCGCGGACAGCACGCTTTTTAAGACCCCCGGTTGGCGGCCAACGGTGCCCTGCAGGAAAAGTTCTTCGCCCGCGTCCTGTAGCTGCTGGGCGATCACGCCGCCGGTCAAACCCTCGTAGGATGCCACGGTCAGTCCCCGCGACCTTAAAAGCTTGCCCAGCACCTGGGGCAGCGTCTCATTGTCCACTCCAAACACATGGCCGCCCAACAATTCACGTACTTCTTCCTCCAAAGGGGCGATCAGCTCATCGGCTTCTTCCCGGCTCGCGGATTTGGCCGTTATCCTCACGTCGACCTGGCCGGGATGGGCCAATACTCCAACGGTGGGGTTGACCGAGTTGGCGATCAGGTGGCCCACCAAGTCGTCCACGCCGCTCTCGCCCAGATCGGAGATCTTTAGCACCCGTGAATATATGGAGTCGGAAAGGCCGAATTTCCCCCGCAAGTAGGGCACCAGTTCGTTGTCGAAGAGCCATTTCATCTCAAATGGGACACCCGGCAGGCAGTAGACCACGGCGCGGGGGTCTTCCACTATGAAAGAGGGGGCCGTGCCGTTGGGGTTTGTCACTGGAATGGCGCCCTCGGGAATCATGGCCTGGCGGTTGTTGTTTTCGGTCATGATCATCCCGCGGCTGCGAAACCGCGCTTCTATCTGCGCCAGCAACTCTGGGTCCATCACCAGGTCCCGGTTGGCCGCCCGGGCTACGATCTCCCTGGTCAGATCGTCCTGGGTGGGACCCAGCCCACCCGACGTGATCACCAGGTCAGAGCGCTCCATGGCCCGGTTGGTGATCTCCAACATGCGGTCAGGGTTATCGCCCACCACGGTCTTATAGAACAGATTCACTCCCAGGTCGGCCAGCCTTTGGGCCATCCACGCCGAGTTGGTGTCGACGATCTGCCCCAAAAGCAATTCCGATCCGATGGCGACGATCTCAGCGTTCAATTGCTCGATTCTCCCGGGGCTGGTATTTCCTGGACTGGTTCACGTGGGCCGGTTTCGCTCCCAACGTACCGGCCGCCCGTGCCGGCTAACCCAAGCGGCAGGCCCGCTCAAGCCCGTGCCACTTCAACCACCGCTAGAGTAATCTGCAAGGCAATGGGGGTCAAGGGCCGCGCCTGTCTGAGCCTGTTCCGATGGGTGTGGAATTGGGGTATACTTTGCCCAGTGAGCCGGCCGGTGAGCCGGAAGAGATTCCCGATGCGGCGGTCAAGCCAGCGGGAGCACAGGAGATAGGAAAATGAAGTTCGGCCTTTTATTCGAAGCGCAGAGGGCCTACGAAGGCAACGATGTCGATTGGAACACCCTGTACAAAGAAACCCTGGACCAGAGCGAGTTGGCCGACCAGATGGGGTTCGACAACCTGTGGTTCGTGGAGCACCACTTCCTTACGGGTTTCTCGGGTTCACCCTGCCCCGAGGTGCTATTCGGGGCGTTGAGCCAGCGGACCAAAAACATCAGGATCGGCTTCGGGGTATCCATCCTGCCCAGCCACCATCCCATACATATAGCTGAACGAGTGGCCATGGTGGACCAATTGACCGACGGGCGGGTGGAGTTTGGCACGGGCCGTTCCAACGCCTACGAACAGGTGGGCCAAGGAGTAGACCCCAGGGAGACCCGTGACCGCTGGGACGAGTCGTTGAGAATGCTGCCCCAGATCTGGCAGGCCGAAGGGGAGTTTTCTTGGGAAGGTAAGTTCTGGAACGTCCCCAGCAGGAGGATCATTCCCAAGGTCTTCCAAAAGCCTCATCCCCGCATGTATCTGGCGTGCACCCAGACGGATAGTTTTCGACTGGCGGCCCAGAAGGGTATCGGTGTCTTGTCCTCGGCTTCCTATGCCGTCGATATCCTGGCCGGCCACGTTAAGGTCTACCGGGACGCCATCAAAGATTGCGACCCGGTGGGAGCGTTCGTCAACGATTTTTGGGGCAACAACGTCCACGGATTCTGCGGTAAGGACGACCAGGAGGCCAAAGAGTTGGCCGCCAATTCCATGAAGACATTCTTCGGGCCCGACAAGCCATATATCGCGGGGCGCATCGGGGCTTACGAGGAACTCTTGGACGCCTGGGGAGGGGTCCCGGACCACCTGCAAGCCGACTTTGGACGCTGGCTGCGCCAATCCGATGATGCCCACAAAGAGCAGGCAGCACAAGCCGGACTCTCGTTGGACTCCGGTCCCGGCGCAGCCCGGGCCGCCATCGCCCAGCTCGACGCCAATACCCTGGCCGACCGGGGAGTGATCATCGCCGGAAATCCCGAAAGTTGCATTAAAAACGTGAAGATGTACGAGGACATCGGCGTGGACCAGTGCTTGTTCATCATGCAAACCGAGACCATCCCCCACGACCGGGTGATGGAATCCATCGAGTTGTTTGGCAAAGAGGTGATCCCCACCTTCAAGGAAAAATCGTAGATTCTGTATAGGGCAACGATTCGACCGCCAGGTTGCCAGGGCCGCCGGTGAACATCCGGCTTGGTCCGGCTGCCGCCGGTGTAAACATGGCGGTTGAATCACTGCCTGATGTTTTGGGGGCGAATTAGGAGGAAAAATGGACTTCGGAGTTTTTCTAGATTTTAGCCGCCGTAAAGGCTCAACCCAGGCCCAGATCTTCCGGGAAGCCTTTGAGCTGGTGGATATTGCCGAGGAAACCGGCCTGGACACCATCTGGCTGGGCGAATCTCATTTCAATCCAAACCGGTCGGTGATGTCAGCCCCCATCGTGGTCGCCAGTTCCATCGCCACCCGTACCAAACGTTTGCGGGTTGGTATGGCGGTGCAAGTCCTGCCTCTGATAAGCCCGCTCAGGATCGCCGAAGAAGCGGCGACCGTCGACCAGATCAGCCAGGGACGGTTCGAGTTTGGCGTGGGACGCAGCGGCAACCAACGGGCCTACGAGATCATGGGCATACCATACGAAGAGAGCCCGGCCCGGTTCCAGGAGGCCCTGGACATCATAATAGAGGCGTGGAAGGGGGAGCCTTTCTCCTATCACGGCACCTATAACCACATCGACAACGCCACCGTTTCGCCCGCTCCATTTCAGACCCCAAGACCCCCGATCCGCCTGGCTTCCACCCAGAATGATAGTTTTGCCAGGGTCGGCAACCTGGGCTTTCCCATATTCCTCTCCCTCCGAGGGATGGACGTAAACGATCTGGAGACCAGTCTGAAGGACTACCACAAAGCGTGGACCGATGCAGGGCACCCCGGAGACGGCGGGGATATATCGGTTCGTGTTCCGGTATACATCGCCGCGACCGAGGCCGAAGCCATCGAAGAACCCCGGGAGAGCATTGAGGCTTTCTTTGAGCGCCGGCGCCAGATGTATCTTAACAACGCGGGCCGTCCGGGAAGCGAGTCGCCCGAAGAAGGGCGGGTCCGCGCCGAGCGGTTGGCCAGCATAAGCTACAAAGAGATATTGGAGACCAAGGTCATATTCGGCACCCCCGACCGGGTGATCGACCGCCTGAACCAGTTCAAGGAAACCCTGGGCCTCAGCGGCTTTGCCGCGGAGCTCAACCCCGGCGGCCTGCTGCCTCCGGAAGCAGTGGAAAGAAGCATGAAGCTGCTGACCGAGAAGGTGATGCCGGCGTTCAAGTAGCTATCAGCTATCAGCTATCAGCTATCAGCGAAGAAAATAACCGCCTTAACCCCACTCTTGTAAAGGGGGGGCGCGGGAATCATACCTCTGTTCAACCAGCCCACGTAAATCCTAGAGACCCCGCCGTCAGCCCCAAAGCTGATAGCTGAGGGCTGAAAGCTGACCGCTTAGAAAAATCGGAGGTGTCCAGCCTGTGAAGGTTGCAGTTTTAGACGATTATCAGGGAGTGGCCGAGTCCTTGGCCAACTGGTCCAGCCTGCCCGCTGGAACCGAGGTGGAGTTTTTCCGAGACCACATCGCCGATGAAAACCAACTGGCCGAACGCCTCAAGGATTTTCAGGTGGTCATGGGTATGCGGGAACGCACCGGCTTCCCACGCACCCTGCTGGAGCGGCTCCCCGAGCTGCGCTTGTTGATCACCACCGGCGGCAGAAACGCCGGGTTCGATGAGGCGGCCGCCTCCGAACTGGGCATAGTGCTTTGCGGCACCACCGGGGCGGGCGAAGGCCCCACCGAGTTGACCTGGGGTTTGATCCTCGGCCTGGCCCGGCAGATACCGTTGGAAGATAAACTGACCCGTGAGGGAAGTTGGGGCACCACCATCGGCGTCGGTCTTAAAGGTAAGACCCTGGGCCTGGTGGGTTTGGGACACATCGGCTCTCTGGTGGCCCGGGTGGGTAAGGCATTCGACATGAACCTGATCGGCTGGAGCCAGAACATGACCGCCGAGTTGGCCGCCAGTTCTGGGGCTACTCTGGTGGACAAAGACACCCTGTTCCGCGATTCCGACATCGTCACCATCCACCTCCGGCTCAGCGGCCGGACCCGGGGATTGGTGGGCGCCCATGACCTGGGCTTGATGAAGTCCACTGCCTACCTGATCAACATATCCCGAGGGCCCATCGTCGATGAAGCAGCCTTGATAGACGTTCTCCAGCGCAAGGCCATCGGCGGCGCCGGGTTGGATACCTTTGACGTGGAGCCCCTGCCCAAGGACCATCCCTTCCTAAAGCTGTCCAACACGGTCATCGCGCCCCATCAAGGCTACGTTACCGAAGAGGGCTACCGGGCTTTTTACGCCGGCGTGGTGGAGGACATCAACGGCTGGGCCAGCGGCGAGCCCGTGAGGGTGATCAACCCAGACGTATTGAACGCTCCCCAATTAAGGGGCCTCGGCTAACCAACCGCTGCCAGCCTCATGCCTCACCCTGGAGCTGAATGCTGAATGCTGACGGCTGATAGCTGAAACCCGAGGGCATCCAATGAAAGCGATCAGGATTCACGAATTCGGCGGCGTTGACGTACTGCGTTGGGAAGAAATACCCCAGCCGAAGCCCCGGCCACACCAGGTCTTGATCAAGGTCGATTCGGCGGGAGTCAATTATGCCGACGTCATGCGGCGCGGCGGCACCCATCCCGGCGGATCATTGCCTTCCAGCCTGGGGATAGAATCGGCCGGCGCCATCGCCGAAGTGGGCGAGGATGTCCAGGGCCTGACGGTGGGCCAACGGGTGATGGCCATGGGTCCCGCGGGCCACGCGGAGTACGTGGCGGCAAACGCCAACTTCGTTTTCCCTTATCCGGAAACCATCGACCCCATCCATGCCGGGGGCATGCCCGTGGTTTTGCTGACCGCTTACCACACGTTGAAGACCCGTGGGCAAATACAGCGAGGAATCACGGTCCTGATCCAGGCCGGCGCGTCGGGGGTCGGCACCATGGCGATACAGATGGCCAAAGCCTGGGGCGCCAAGGTCATCACCACCGCTTCCACGGAAGAAAAGCTGGAGTTGGCCCGGTCCCTGGGTACGCGTCACCGTGCCGCGATTGGTCTTACCGAGGAGAGTGATGCCGTCTGCGTTATTGTTTCAGAGGAAACCGGAGAGATATCAATTGCCAGCTCGGGCAAACTGGAAAAAAATATTGACCGCTCAGAATTCCGAGAAGTCCTGACGAAGTATGTGTCGAAATAGAATAGCGGACGAATTAGTTATTCAGCGCGATTAACGATACGCCGGTTCTGACTCCCATGGGCGATTAGCCCCAAAATTATTGCCAGAAGATAGCCCTCCTGACCCCAGGTCCAGACACGCATAAAAAAAGTAGTGGTGAAAATGGTCACCGCCCCAGCAAATAGAGCCGCGCTTAATGCAATTTGATTTGGGTCGCGGCAAGACCTGAATTTCAAATAAGC
>JADFPM010000075.1 GCA_022562335.1 Chloroflexota bacterium | reverse complement strand
CCTCGAGATCAAAGAGTCGATTGAGGTTGAGATGGCCACTCACGCGGCCAAGAAACATCACACAAGAATTCTCCGCGTTGAATTCAACGCCAAGCGTAGTGGTATCGTGTTGGCGATGATTGACCGGGGATCAGCGGATTCTCTGGAGGGCCAAACCATCAGCGATGATGAAATGAGTCACAGGATCAAAACATGGTACAACTAACAATTGACACCGGTATAACTCAAGTTATACTGGAAGCATGAAAACGGCCATCTCACTCCCAGACCCGCTGTTTCGGGCGGCGGAAGGCCTTGCCAAACGTATGGGACTCTCACGAAGCGAACTGTTCCAGCGGGCGCTCCAAGAGTTCCTTCGAGACCATAAAGATGCAGGGGTGACCGAAGAACTTAACGCCGTTTATAGCCAGGGCTCCGAAGAATCACCCATCGACCCACTTTTGGAGCAATTGCAGCTAAAATCATTGCCCAAGGACGAATGGTCCTGAAAAGGGGCGAGATCTGGTGGGCGCACCTGGCGGCTCCCAGGGGTTCTGAGCCTGGAAACCGCCGTCCGGTGGTGGTGGTCCAGTCGGACCCGTTCAACCTGAGCCGTATTCAAACCGTCATCGTGGCAGTCGTCACCTCCAACACTCGATTGTCAGAAGCACCCGGCAACCTGGCTTTGACGCCAGCACAAAGCGGACTCCCCAGGGACTCGGTGATCAATGTCTCCCAGTTGATCACGCTGGACAAACGGTATCTGAGCGAACGCGTTTCAACGTTACCGCCTGATCAGTTGTCCGGGTTGGACGAAGGTCTCCGTTTGGTGCTGTCCCTTGATTAACATCGATTTCAGTGTTTACCTGATATAAGGCCCCGCTCGGGAGTTATCAGCACCCATGTGGAAGATTCGCGGCCAGGACCACATTTTACGGCAGGTCGAGCCAAGCTTGAAGCTGGGGCAGCCGGCCCACGCCTACCTTCTGGTGGGACCGCCCCACGTGGGCAAGATGACCCTGGCTTTGGACCTGGCGCAGGCGGTCAATTGTTCCGATCCATCCCCGGCCCCCTGCGGGGATTGCACCCAGTGCTCCCGTATTGCTCAGGGTCAACACTCCGATGTTCGAGTGGTGGGAATTGGCAAGGGCGCCGATGATGGCCCCACCCGCACTGTCATCGGTATCGGTGACATCAAAGAGGTGCTGCACCAGGTAAACCTGAAACCCTACGAAGGTGCTTTCACCGTGATCATCTTCGATGGCGCCGAGGCCATGAGCGAAGAAGCTGCCAACGCTCTGTTGAAAACCCTGGAGGAACCTCCCGGACAGGTGTTGTTCCTGTTGCTCACCGCCGACGAAGACGCCCTTCTTGCCACCATCCGGTCACGTTGCCGCCGCCTGAGGCTTTTGCCGGTGCCCAAAACACAAATAGAACACCAGTTGGCATCCAAACACGGCGGCAACTCCGAAGAGTCGGAGCGGTTGGCCCGTCTCTCCCGGGGATGCCTTGGCTGGGCCATCACCGCCGGGGAAGATCCTCAGGTTTTGGAAGAACATGATTCCCAACTGGACCGGCTCCGGGAGGTTTGCCAAGGCGGCCTCGACCAGAGGTTCGCCTACGCCGGTGAGATCGCCAACCTTTTCTCCAAGGACCGTCAAGCAGCCCACCAGGTCCTCTACTTGTGGTTACGGTGGTGGCGTGATTTACTTTTGATCAAAGAGGGCGCCGAAGATTACCTGCAGAATTCTCATCGGCTGGATGACTTGCGATCGGCTGCCTCCGGGTTAAGCACCGGGGAGACGGTTGATTTCATCAAATTGCTGCTGGAAACCCTTGCAGCTTTGGATAGCAACGCCAGCCCCCGTCTTGCCCTCGAAATTTTGATGTTAAGATTACCAGGCGCCAGTGTCAGGGCTTAGGTGAGCAACCGTGAACCAACGTGAACCAACAATGAGTAAGAATGAGTAAGATCGTAGCAATACGTATTCGCAGTGCCGATCCCATCATCTATGCGGACCCAAGAGACTTCGACCTTCGCCCTCGCAAATACGTGGTGGTTCAGGCTGAAAAGGGTCCAGAACTGGGGCAGGTGCTCCGGAATCCACAGGACGTGATCTGGGCCCAATCCCAGGACAAACCGCTGCCCTTGGTACTCCGCATAGCCACCTCCTCGGACTTGGGTAACCTGCAGCGAAACCAGGAGATGGAAAGAGACGCCTTTGTGCTGGCTCGTTCCAAAACCCGTGACCTCGGCCTTCCCATGAAGATCGTAGAGGCCCGGTACACCTTCGACCGCACCAGGTTGACCGTTAGCTTCGGAGCCGAGGGCCGGGTGGATTTCCGGCCTTTGATACGCGAGTTGGGCGTGTCCTTACGATGCCGGGTGGAGCTGCGTCAGGTAGGCGACCGGGACGTGGCCAAAATAACCGGAGGGATCGGCAGGTGCGGACGGACCCTCTGTTGCGTCAGCTGGATGAACAAGTTTGAAGCCGTTTCCATACGCATGGCCAAAGAACAGGCGCTGCCCATCAGCGCCGATGGTCTGGCAGGAGCCTGTGGCCGCTTGCGTTGCTGCTTAAGGTTCGAGTATGAGCAATACCGGCAGGTAAACAAGGCCATGCCCCGTATCGGCGAAGAAGTGGGCACTCCCGAGGGTAGGGCCAAGGTGATAGTGGGCCATCGTCTGAAGGAGACGGTGTCGGTTCAGTATGCTGATGACCGGGTGTTCGAATGGCCCATGGCCCGGTTGGAGCGCTTCCCGCCCGACCGCAACTAAGGCTGGATTCCCCCCGGTTCATGCACCCGGCATGTCACCGGTTTATCCCTCTTGAACGCCGCGTATCGCCCAGGGCAGATACGCCTGCCATTCGTCCAAGATCACCCTGTTTTGAAGGATCAGATACGGGTTTGGGTCGGGCGCCCTGGGGGTTTTGGACAGCTTCATATTCGCTTCTGCCGGAGTCCGTCCCGCCTTACGCAGATTGCATCGCGTGCAGGCGGCCACCACATTATCCCAGGTGTGCGGACCGTGCTGGCGGCGGGGAACCACATGGTCAAGGGTCAGGTCCTGGGATTTCTTGGCGCAATATTGGCAGGTATAGCGGTCCCTGAGAAAAACCTCTTTCTTGGACAGCTTTCTGGGTAAAAAGGGCCGCTTGACCAGATATGCCAAGCGGATAACGGAAGGCGCGTCAATGATGCGATCCACCGTGTGAAGTTGGCCCTGGTGGTTCTCCAACAACTCGGCCTTTTCCTTGACCAGCAGCACCACCGCACGGCGAACCGTGCACACGTTTATGGGAACGTAGTTAAGGTTAAGCACCAAGACCGGCGCCCTAACCACCATCTCGGAGGAGGCCGGCGGATCGGTTTTCACACCATTCCTTCCCGGCGGCGCCTCGGCCAGTTTCCCCTTGTGAGTTTGGCTGACCACTGCTCGAATGCCTAGCTCCGCCCGCGGTTAAGACCTAGATTTCATCTAAATGCCATAAGGGCCGCCGCGAACTCAAGGAATTGAAATCCGGACCACCGAGGTCCCAAAACCATTGGCCGGTGAAACCCGGAATCACAGAGCAACCAATCGGAGGAAAGTTGACCAGCCATGCCCGTTTCCGGCTTCGCATTGGGGCTTTCGTAATCACCGGATAGCCCAACGCCCCTAATAGTAGCATAAAGAGCGATTCCCACCATCCCATTTCCACCATGGTCACCCCAAGGCCCGGACAATTTTCGCAGCCGGACGATCGGTTTCCGGGCTTACTGGTTCGAGGCAGGGTGATTTAGCGGACTGATAGCAGGGAAGAGGTCGGGAATGGACTTGGGCAGACCTTCGGGTAAAGAGGTTGGTAGATTCTCGGGCAGGGCACCTTTCAGGTCCCCGACCTTGGCATCCCAATCGCCCGGGATCAACCTGACCCCTCGCATCACCACGCCAAAGTTATCGGCCAACACCGAGCCCAGGGCCGATTCTTCAATTGTTTGTTCCACGTTTCCCACCGGGAACCTTTGGGCTCCGGTGATCATTCCCGACAATAACACAAAGCCAATGGCGAGCCCCATCACGGCTCCCGCGAACCCGTTGGCCATGCCGAAGAAGGGTATGAAGCGAAGCACCGTTCGCAGCCACATACTCAATACCGCACTGGCGATGAACAGCACCACGAAAATGGCGAAGAAAGCCATGATGGTCTGTGTGTTCTCGTTGCCGGTAAACGATGCGAACAGGTTGCCAACGGGTTCGGAAATCCGGCTGGACAACGCCAACCCAGCCCCCACCACTACCATGGGGACCAGCATGCGGAACAAGCCGACGCGGAACCCATATAGCGCGGCGATCCCCAACACAACCAGGACAACCAGGTCTAACCAGTTCATTTCCCACCACCTTGGAACCGGGAATGCAGAGAAATGCCGGGCCCGATGTGTTGAATATCTCCGATGGAGCACCCAGTTTTCGCCGGGCGCTATCGGCCGGCCGTACTCCGCCCCCCCGGTTGCTGGCATCCCTCCCTTTCCCCACGGCTATCTGGGAGGACAGACCCAGGCTACCATCACCGGGAACTCAAAGTATTACGCAACGTTATTATCACCGTCAGCGCTATGGCCCCAAACATAAAGCCGCCGATCACGTCGCTGGGCCAATGAACCCCCAGATAAACTCGGGAAATACCCATGGCCACCACCCAGAGGCCGATGGCAACCTGCACCATCCTCCGGACAAACGTATTGCGGATCAGACCGCCGGCCAGGTAGATCAAGAGACCGCCGAAAAGAAAGGCGAAAACCGAGTGGCCACTGGGAAAGCCAAAACCCGCAGATTCGGCGCCGGCCAAAATTTGGCCGGGCCTGATCCTGCCCACCACAGGTTTCAGTGATTGGCCGGCCGCCATGAAAATCAATGCCGCGACAACCATTACACCATCGGCCCGCCGCCCGGCGGCAAAGAGGGCCAGCGCGAGTACGCCCACCAGCCCCAGGACGGCCGGCAACTCTCCAAACTCATACATCACCCGGGCTACGCCGTCCATCCATGGACTCTGCAAGCCCTGGATACCCAGCAGCGCCGTTTCGTCGCCGGGAAATTTCGGGTAGCCCCAGGCCAAAATGAACAGGGCAACGGTCAAAGCCAAGCCCGTCAAAAACGCCCAAAATCGCCAAGAACTGCGGTTAACCATGTCCGGCCCATTATACGGCAGGGTCTCCAACTCCCAGGAATGGGACGGTGGCAGGCAACCCTCAGTCACGCCGGCCGGCGGCAGAGAGAGACCCTCCCGGTGCTATAATGCCGATGACTAACGCCGAGATCATCGTCCAAGGGCCGGCTGACGAAAGGGAAAGGATTCGGTTGACCAGCTATCGGAATGTCATCACCATCGATGGACCGGTGGCCGCCGGGAAAACAGTGGTCGGCCGGACCCTGGCCCGCCGCCTGGGATTTGATTACCTGGATACGGGCAACATGTACCGGGCCATCACCTGGTTGGCCATCAAAACCAATGTTCCCGTCGAAGATGCCGCCGCCCTGGAAAAACTGGCCGTGGAAAATCCGGTGCGCATAACCAGTCCCGAAGGAGACGAGGTGGAGGTTGGCGGCCACCGCTTGGGGACCTGCCTCCGAACCCCCGAAGTGAACCGCCGGGTGTCCCTGGTTTCCCAGGTCTCCGGCGTCAGGCGGGCCCTGGTGGCCCAGCAACGGGCGCTGGCGGAAAACGGCAACATGGTTATGGTGGGCAGAGACATAGGCACCGTCGTCCTGCCCGGCTCCGAACTCAAGATCTACCTGACCGCCTCCGCCCAGAACAGGGCCCAACGCCGCTGGCAAGAGCTGCGGGAGATGGGTCAAGACAGAGACTTTGACCTGGTGCTTCAGGAAACGCAGGAAAGGGACCGCCTGGACTCACAGCGAGAGGATTCACCCCTTAAACCCGCCGAAGATTCTTGGCTGGTGGACACTTCGGACCTGGATGTGGATCAGGTCGTGAAATTGATTTTGGACCGGGCAAACTGCATGGGCGGAGCGGCCCAGACATGAACGGCCTATATTTTCTGGGGAAAACCCTGGGCCAAATCTGCTTCAACGCGTTTGGGCGGTTGGAAGTCATAGGCAAAGAATCGGTGCCGCCCTACGGACCTCTGCTGGTGGTGGCCAACCACCTGTCTTTCAACGATCCGCCGGTGCTGGTTGCCAGCATGTCCCGCACCTTGAGTTTCATAGGCAAGAAGGAGTTGTTCAGCAACCCTGCCGGGAACTTTTTGATGCGCAGTTTCAACGTGCACCCTTACGACCGGTCCGGCTTGGGTGTCGACGCCATCAGGCTGGTGTTGCGGCTTTTGGACCAAGACCGCATGGTGGTGATCTTCCCCGAAGGGCACCGCAGCCCAGACCACACGTTGCAACAAGGGATGCCCGGAGCCGCCTACATCGCCCTCAAATCACAGGCGCCGTTGCTGCCGATCGGAATAACCGGCACGGAGAAAATATCCCCTTGGCGGATGACTGTCCCTCTGACCAAGTTTCGCGTGAACATCGGCCAACCCTTCACCTTGCCAAATGTGGAGGGAACCCCCAGCAAAGAAGTGGTGGACAATATGCGCGATATGGTGATGAGCCGGATCGCCGCGTTGCTTCCTCCCGACTACCGGGGAGTATATCCTCTGACAACCCCCGGCCAGGCTCAACGCGCCAGCAGGAAAGCCGGCGCCGCCAACGAGGGCTGACGTTCCCCAAGGCTTACCATCCGGCAAGCACGGCCCATCCGGCCCGGAATAAAGAACAACATCTTTAATCACAAACACGGAGAAAAAATGCAGGACGCATCAAAATTCGGGATCTATCTCAACGCCGGCGAAACCAAAGTCGTGCGAATCAACTCTCCCTACTGGATCCCCGAAGAGCCCGAATGGGCATTTCTAACGCCGGAAGTAAACGCCACCCTGGTGCAGATTCGGGAGCTGGCCAAAGAGAAGGGACTGGCCACCGATGCCAGCGCCATCACATGGGGCATAATTCCCCTGCGTGACTAAAGCGATCTGAACATATCTCCGGAAATGCTGAGGAGGTTGGGGTGGCGGGATCAAATACGGCGGGGCAGACTGGCAATTCAAATTTACTCAACGTCCGACAACGGCTGGAGATGTTGGAAGAGCGGCTATCTCCCTATGCCAGCCGGTCCCATCGCTCCCAGGGCCGGGAGCGTCCGGAAGAACCCAGTCTTCTCCGCACCGAATTCCAGCGGGACCGGGACCGGATAATACACACCAACGCTTTTCGGCGTCTCAAGCATAAAACCCAGGTCTTTATCGCCCCCTCCGGCGACCACTACGTGACCCGGCTGACCCATACCCTGGAAGTAGCCCAGATCGGCCGCACCATCGCCCGGGCGCTCAACCTCAACGAGGACCTGGTTGAGGCCATGTCCCATGGCCACGACCTGGGGCACACTCCCTTTGGCCACGTGGGCGAAGCGACCATGGACCAACTCTCGGACTCGGGGTTTGCCCACAGCGTCCAGAGCCTGAGGATAGTCGAGCGGCTGGAAAAAGACGGGGAAGGTCTAAACCTGACCTGGGAAGTCCGCCAGGGTATTGTCTGCCACTCCAAGCCCAGAGGAGACTTCCTGGAGCAGGACCTGGCGGAATCGTTGACGTTGGAAGGGCAAATCCTGAGGGTGGCCGACTCGGTGGCGTACCTCAACCACGACATTGCCGACGCCGTCAGAGCCGGTATCTTGCGGGTGGAGGACCTTCCCAAGGAGGTGAACGAGACCCTGGGAACCACCCACTCCCAACGCATCGACACACTGGTGACCGATATCGTCGGCGCTTCGTGGGATGCCTCCGGGGAAGGTGACCCGGCAACCGAAGGTACGCCCGGTATTACCATGAGTCCCCCAGTGCGCCATGCCGCCAACCTGCTGCGGGAGTTCATGTTCCAGGAAGTCTATCTGCCCTTGGGGAAAAGCGAGGAGTCGGAGGTGGCCCGGGAGATAATCCGGGTATTGTTCCAGCATTTCGTTGAGCGCCCGGAGCAGATACCCCAAGCGTACTTCCGCCACGAGGAGAGTGAGAACCAGGCGGCGGTGGACTACCTATCCGGCATGACCGACCACTACGCCATCCGCCAAGCCGAGGCGCTGCAACCAGGCATCAGCCGCGGCGTTTTCTCCAGGGTACCCCTGGTCTAACCGGTTAAAGTTGCCCCAGCGCCGCGTTAATCGCTTCTTCGTATACTCCCTGAGGGGGCAAATTGGTCGGCGAGGTGAAGGCCAGCGCTATTTGATCCACAGTTGTGGAGAATGTCCCTTCATGATGAAGTCTAAAGGCCCCATTTTCTGGACCAGCCAACCCGTACCACATAAAGGTTATGGACCCGGGCTGAAGGTTATCGTAGGGTAAAAGGTTATTTCCAAGGTTTTCGATGATTCGGCCATATACAGCGGATGGACAGATAAAGAACAACCCCTTGGAACACAATGGCTCACGACGAAGCACATGACCTTTGTAAATGATTTGGGGCAAGATTCGCTTGATGACATTTCGCCAATTGAGCCCGGCTCTCGACCGGTTTATCCTATTATTCCCATTACGCAATTCCACCACTTCAGAATAATACGAGCCGGTCGTGTCTATGGTTTGCACTTCGACGGCAACAAAATCCGTCAATTCTCCCGAGCATGAAATACGAGCTAAGACCCAATCCACAAAATCATTGCCTCGGGCCCCTTGGCCATGCAACCGCAGTTCCCTTCCAAAATGGTGGCCGAATGCGACGACGTTTCTTCCATCGTGGCTAACGGTTGTGAATTCGTCGGGGTGGATGATTCGATGTCCTTCGCCAAACGCCAGATTTGCCACATGCCCAAGAACAGCGTAGTTTTCGCCATATAGCCTGTTAGGGCAGATTATGACGGGGCCGGTTGCCACAGTTGTTAATACTGAGCAGACTCCGGAAATACTGGCATCTCTAAATTTTTTTGTGCAAGTCGTATTAATATATGGACATCGTTCGTCCAGAGGGGCCAGCTGGGCATCATCAACATAAGATTTAGGAACATTGCCGAACCATTCTAGAATTTCAAACGGCACGATAACCCGCCTAACACAGTAGGTTCTACCAACACTCCAACACTCTACGCAATTTATTCGCCACAGCTTCTGCCATCAAAACCGGAACCGCATTGCCAACCTGTCTATATTGGGATACGCGGGCCGCGTGGAATGTATATGAATCAGGAAATGATTGGAGCCTAGCGGCCTCCCTCACTGTTAAGGTCCGGTCCTGTTCGTGATGAAATACCGCACCCCAATGAGGGTCCATTTTAGTCATTACGGTGCCTGATAACCCTTCGGACCGGAGCCGCCCGTAGCGTCTCGTGTGGTCTGATCTCCGAGCCTGCTTCATCCCCTTGGGCAATAATTCGTATGGGATATCTCTCCAACTTCCCCCGGGCTGGATGTAACGTAATCGTTCCAGGTTAATTGCTGCAAGGTTAGGAGCCACGTGGTGGGTTACCATCGTGGAATCGTTCCGCATGTTCAAAGCGTAGCTTGACTGGGGACTCGAGGTATATGGCATCTCTTCCGACCCAGCCCCGGCCGGCAATGGAGGCAAATCACCGATCGCATCTTGAACATTGACATATGGCATCAAGCCAGCAGAATCTTCTTCTAATAATCGAAATGTCAGATTTTTGCCGCCAGTGAAATTCATCCGCGCCGTTGCATAATGCGTCGGCTGAGGGTGCCTAGGGGGGTATCCTTTGCGCGATCCTAATATGATAAGGCGCCATCTTTCTTGAGGGACACCATAATGGGCCGCAAATAAGATTTTAGCGCTCACCGAATACCCTAAAGCACCTATTTCTCTTACTACCTGTTCAGCCACCATGCCGTTGGCCAGCGACAATATTCCGGGGACATTTTCAAACATTAACGTCTTTGGCTCAAACTCTTTGAGAAAATCAACGTAGTTACGGAACAGGGCGTTCCGCGGATCCTCTAGAAACCTTTCG
>JADFPM010000316.1 GCA_022562335.1 Chloroflexota bacterium | reverse complement strand
GTGGATATTGCTGCGGCCTGCCGCCAAGCCCGATGCCGATGATCAACCGCCCCGGCTCATCTGGTCCAAAGAGCTGAACTGTTTGGCCAGGTGCACCGGATTGCGGGTGCTGGCCATGATCATGGAGGTGCCCAGTTTTATGTTCTTGGTCAACGCCGCCATGAATCCCAGCAATCCAAACGGCTCCAGGATGGGGCTGTCGCCAAGGATGCGTTCTTGGACCCACAGGCTGTGGTAACCCAAAGACTCGGCTTGGGTAACGAACTCCCGGACCAACTCCATGTCCACTGGACCATCAAGGAATACTTGAGGAACGGCTATTCCCACGGGTACGGGAGGTCTGTCAGGCATCAATGATTCATCCAATAGCGGCCATGATCGGCCTCAGCTACGGCCGCGCCCGTTGGGGTACACGGTCTAACACCCCAGGCCCGATGTCAAGAGGCTCGGATCCAAGGGCCGGAGGTCCGGGTAACGCCCCTGTTATAATCGCCCAGGCTGCGAGCTTAAATCCGGATCAATAAATCGCGGAGGACGACTGAGGATGCCCCCACCCGAAAGATACAACACGGGATATAACGTCGGCGTAGGCGGGGCCGTGGTAAAGGACGGCCGGTTGCTGCTGGTGCGGCGGGCTTCCCGCCGCGGCCGCGGCAACTGGCAGGTGCCCGGCGGATTCGTCGAGCAGGAGGAGACCATCGAAGAAGCGGTGGTGCGGGAGGTGGAGGAAGAGTCGGGCGTAAAGGCCGAGGTGGAAGGGGTTTTGGCGATCAGGAACCGGTACGACGCCGACAACGGGAACAGCACTTACATCGTGATGTTGCTGCGGTCCGTCGGCGGATCACCTGAACCCGACGCCCACGAGGTGGACCGGGCCGGATTTTTCACCATGGAAGAGATCCTCGCCCTGGAACAGGTGCCGGCGGTCAACATCGAGGTCGCCCACCGGGCCTTGGACCCCAATCGCCGCCTCCTGTCGCCCAAGACCGTGGCCCACAGCTCGGGAGCCCTGTACACCCTTTTCCTGGGGTGATGGTCCAGAGCCAATCCGTGGAACTAGCGAATCCTCATGTCCCAGATGGGTAATCGGGGGATTTCTCCCAGTCCACGTAAATCAACCGGCGGCTGCCACAACCGTCACTAATCGTTGGCGGCCGTTGGAGACGAAGGCTGACCCTGCGTGGCTGGCCTGGCTTCCTCCGGGCGTGGGGACAGGAGGGCGTCCAGGTTGCGAAGCGTCCGGTTGGCCATCCCGGGGCCGAAGGCAAAGGCCGCCACCGCCACACCGCCGATGGCGATGGCGATGGGAACCCCTATGAAACTTACGCTGGCCATGGCGCCGGTCAACATACCGCCCAGGGGGCGGATGTTGTAGGTCATACCGTAGAATCCCATCACCCGTCCCCGCATCTGGTCGGGAACCATCATTTGCAGCGAGGTTTGAGTCAATGTGGTGAACCCGGTGTTGAACACCCCCACCACCACTATCAAAACCATGGCCAGGATGAAATTGGGGAAGAATTGGGCGGTCAAGGCGAAGGCGGCCACCGACAGGCCGCTCATGGCGCCGGACACGATGATCAGCATGCCCTTGTTGGACAATTTCGACCGGGAAGCGAAGAACACGGTCACCGCCAGAGAGCCCACCGCCCCCACTCCCATCAACAAACCTTGCCCGCTGGCGCCCACGCCCAGAAATTTTACCGCGATTATCGGCATCATCATGATGTATGAGTTGCCGAAGAAACTGCTGAAGAATGTCATGGCCATGAGGAAGCCGAATATGGAGTTCTTTCTCATGAAATCCAGGCCTTCGACAAGATCCTGGTAGGGGCTGCCCCGGTTGGCGCGGGTCACTCTGGGCAACTTCAGGCCGTAGGCCACCGCCACCATGACTAAAAACCCCGCCGCAGCCACGTAAAAGGCCGTTGCCGGGTTCTGATCTTGGGAGAAGCCGATTATGAACCCTGCCACCGCCGGCGCGGCGATGCGGGTTCCCGGCCAGATGGATGAATTCAGCGCCACGGCGCTCATTAAAGCGGAACGGTCTACGAGGTGGGGAAACAGTGCCCGGCGAGCGGGTTGGTCGAAGGCTTCAACCCCCCCGGCCAGCAGGGCGATCACCCAAATTTGCCATAGGCCGACC
>JADFPM010000074.1 GCA_022562335.1 Chloroflexota bacterium | reverse complement strand
AATATATTTTGTAATAGGCTAGAGGGGTCTTCTTCCTTTTCCAACTGGACGATTTCCTCGTCCATGAGTTGGAGTTGCTCCTCCGCCTCCTGTAGGAAGACCTCTATATCCTCTGGTGTTATGTCTGAAGCTAAGTCCACTGATCACCCTGCCCGCTCCCGAATTTTGTCTGCTGTGGTGACGGCCGGCCGCCCCGCCCCCGGCGCTATGGCTAAGAGAGGTCGGTCCGATCCATGGACGACAAGGCTTGCTGTAGGTCCAACAAGATGATCAGCCTTGTTTCCAGCTTGGCAATACCCAGCAGATACTCGGAATCAGCGGTGGTGATCACCGATGAAGGCGGTTCGACGGCATCCGCGCCTATTCTCAAGACCTCGGTCACGGCGTCGACGACCACACCGATGTCCTGCCCGCCGATGTCCACCACGACTATGCGGGTGTCTTTAGTGGCGTCAGCTTCGGGGAACCCGAACCGCTTGCGCAGGTCCACCACCGGGATCACCTTGCCCCGGAGATTGATGACGCCTTCGACGAACTCGGGGGTCCTTGGCACCTGGGTGATGTCCTGCATGCGAATGATTTCGCGCACTGAACCAATGTCCACGCCGTAGCCCTCATCTGCTAGATCGAACACCACCAGTTGTTTTTCGGTTTCCATCGTGTCCAGGGTCATGTGGCTGCCTCCTCTGTTGATTCCTGATTGGTTGTTTTTGTCCGTAGGCGCAGTGGCCGGCGCCGGGTCCTGTTTTAGCCCGCCCATTTAATATCTGGATGGGCGCCGGGCCGGGCGTCCAGTCACGGTCAATCCGTCTGGGCGATTGCGATTCCCAGCCTGGTGTCTATCTCCCAATCATCGGGAGATTTGGAAACCCCCTCCTGTGGAGCAATGGAGCTGTCCGCGGAATCGTCCGCCGTGCGGGCAACCGGCCCGGCATTTGGCATCCCGAATCCTGATTTCAACGACGCGATGGAATCGCTCAAGAGTTTTCTAACGATTGACCTGGTCAACGTATCCACCACCTCCATCTGCTGGGCAGAGAAGCCCGGCATCTTTCTCAGGGACCGGGCCACCTCCCTTTGACGGATCGACTCGGCCTCTTCTTGGAGGCGCCGGATCTGGGGCACCGCTTGCAGCGACAGGCACCAGCTTCGGAACTTGGCCACTTCTTCTTCCACGATTCGCTCCGCTTTTGCCAGCGCCGCGGCTTCACATTGCGATTCTTCGCCCTCCAAATCTCCGCCTTCCGGTCCTAGGGCATCCGGATTGCCCCCGTATTGAAACGTGGGTCCGATGGACCTCAGGTGGTCTATGTCAAAGAGCTTGATGTTGGGCAGAGCCGCGACCTGGGGCTCGATGTCCCTGGGAACGGCCAGATCCAACAGGAGCAAAGGGCTTGCGGCCCGCTGCCGGCCGGCCTGCTGAATCATCGCCTTGGTGACCACGAACCCCGGAGCGTCGGTGGCCGAAATCACCACGTCGGCGCCGGAGATGGCATCGGGCAATTCGGTGAAAGAGATGGCGGACCCGCCGATTTTCCGGGCCAGGTCCTGGCCCCGTTCCAGGGTCCTGTTTGCCACCGTCAGGTGTTCCACCCCCGCGGACTCCAGGGCACGGGCGGCCAGTTGGCCGGCCTCCCCGGCGCCGATGAGAAGCACCCTGCAATCTCTGATATTGCCTTTTACCCTCTGAACCAGATCGACCGCGGCAGCTCCCACCGAAGCGGGGCCCCGTCCGAGGTCCGTCTCTTCACGGACCCTACGGCCGGCGCCCAGGGCCCGGTGAAATAGCCGCGACAGCGTCAAAGGCACCCTGCCAGGTTCGATTTTCGAGGCCGCGGAGAGGGCTTCTCGTACCTGCCCTAGGATCTGCGGCTCTCCCAAGATCATGGAGTCAAGACCTCCGGACACCTTGAATAGATGTCTGGCCGCGTCCATCCCCCCTTTTTCATACCAAAAGGGAGCCGCTTCGTCTTGGGCTATCCCATGCCTGAGGGCCATGAATCGGCGAATCTCTTCACCACAGGCAGCGGGTTCGTTGGTGACGCAATAAATCTCGGTTCGGTTGCACGTGGATAGAATGATGCATTCGGTAACCGCCTTCCTGAGGAGCGTCAACGTCTCAGTCAAACTCTCCTTCGCGATCGAGAAACGCTCCCGGATCTCCACGGGAGCGGTCCGGTGGCTCAGGCCCACCAGCAAGAAGCCCGGCAGGTGGCCATCGGCGTTGCCTAGGCAGCCCTCGAACTCCAGGCGGGATTCCGTAGCCCCCCTTCCGCCGGTCTGTACTTCATAAACCATTAGGCGTATCTCTCCCTTTTAGGTGGGCAGGCGGCCCCATGGTCCGCGCCGCCTGCCGCTTTCACCGTGCTGAGGTACCGTGGCGTATTAGCGTCTCGCGCCGGCCGGTTCCGCGTCGGCGTTATCGTCGGTAAATTCGTCCACGGAGGTCTTGAGTTCCTTGGCCAAGTTGTCCAATAACTGGGAGGCGGCCACCACCTGCTGAACCTGGGCGCTCATCTCCTCGGACGAAGCCGACATCTCTTGGATGGCGGCGCTGTTTTGCTCGATGACCTGGTTGATGCCGTCCACCGCTTCCGTGACCTCGGTACTGCTGGCCGACATCTGTTGCGCCGCCGCCGAATTCTGTTCCACGGCGCCGCTGACGGCATCGATGGTTTTCACCATCTCGTCACTGGAGGCGCTGACCTCCTCCGCGGCCGCCGAGATCTGCTCGATCTGGCCGGCGACGGAATCCACCGATTCCAGGATCTGGTCCAAGGCCTTTCCGGCTTCCGCCGCCAGGGCCGCCCCTTCGGTGACCTCTTTAGCGCCGTCTTCGGTGGCCTTGATGGAGTCGGTGACGCCCTTCTGGACGCCGTCGATCAGGTTGGCGATCTCTTTGGTGGCGTTGGTCACCCGCTCGGCCAACTTCCTGACCTCATCGGCCACCACCGCGAACCCCCTCCCTTGCTCCCCGGCTCTGGCTGCCTCGATGGCGGCGTTTAGCGCCAGCAGGTTGGTTTGGGCCGCTATGTCATCGATCACCGTAACTATCTTGCCGATCTCGGCAGACTGCTCTCCCAGTCCGGCTATCCTGGCCGAAGCTGTTTCCACCGCTTCTCTGATCTTCTCCATGCCTTCCATGGTCTTGCCGACCATCTCGCGCCCGCCCTTGGCGGCTTCGCTAGCCTGGCGGGAGCCGTCGGCTGCCGCCTGGGCATTCCTGGCCACGTCTTCCGTGGCGCTGGACACCTGGTTGACTATGGAGGCCGCTTGCTCCACCGAAACTGCCTGCTCTTGGCTGCCTTGGGAAACCTGCTCGATGGCCCGGGTCAGCTGCCCCATTCCGGTGGAGACTTCCTGGGACCGGGTGGACTGTTCTTCAGCGCCTTTGGCGATCTGTTGGCTGGTGGCGGCAATCCCCTGGACCGCCTGGCCGGCCTGCTCCGCGGTGGTGTTTAGCTGGCCGCTGGCGTCCGCCAGGCTGACCGCCGTCTCGGCTACGTTTTTGATCAGGCCTTTCAGGGAGTCCATGATCCCGTTCACATAGGTATCCATGATGATGGCTTGGTCAAAGACGAGCAGCTTGTTCACCGCGGAAACCGCGCGTTCCGCCGTCTCTTCCTCACCCACAAACTGGCTGCGCACCATGGGATATAGAATGTCGTGGTAGAACTGATAGGACGCTATATACCACTGGGGAGTGATGTTGATCCGGGCGTGGAGACCGCCGATCATCACCCTTTTTTGCACGTAGGCTGCGTCAGGGTAGCCATTGAACAGGTCCAAAGCATATCCCGCCTGGGCGCCCTCCAAGACTTCCTGGGTGCTGTTGTTGGCCCGGATGATCGCCGCGAAGTCCGGGTTTTTGAATTGCTGGTTGTAGAATTCGTGGGCGAATCCGGGTATTGCCCCTTGCGCCCACCCCTTGAGCGATTTGAGCAACTGGACATCCGATTCCGTGAAACCCAGGTGGTCCAACCGTTTGCGCACTTCAATATCGCTCATCCGGTTATTGTCGCTGGACATAGTCAAACTCCTCTATTAATGAAGTTGAGATTTTCTGTTATCCGCTGGCGTGAAATTCCATCGCGCTAACGTTCACGCGAACGTTGTTTGGGTGATCGGCACCGGCCTCCCCGGTACCCCCAAATGGACTCTGAGACTCACCGCTCCACAAATCGATAGGCTTCCCCCCTCCAAATAGTTTCAACAGCAAACCTGAAACAGCCGCGATTTCCCGATGTCTTGATGGCATCCCCCTCACTGCCCTGGGCCCAATTCCGGAATCACATCCCGGATTCACCTCAACGGGCTTTCCCTGGACGGGCTTTCCCTGGAACAGAAGGAGCGAAACGAATTTGCGTTCCTGAAAAGGGCGCGTGCCACCTGGCTTCGTTCGAGTCTGCCAGTACACCTGCGGGATAAAGCAATGCCGCAATGCCGCCGCCTCTCTCCCACCGATCCATTCCCTCCAATTGCGACGAACCTATGGTGTGATCTCATTCCCTGGGTCTACCGTCCGAGACGCCCAGGGGCGCCGGAGACGCCGTTCACCCGGCGGTTGGATTCACCATCCCCGCGCTATCAAAGACATGGAGTGCTAACGCGGGGGACGTTTGCTCTGTTGCCAACATCCACGAACGAATCCTTGTCCCGGACGAATTCTTCTATCGGCTAATCCAGCTTAGTGGGGAGCAAGTTGGCTCGAAAGGGTGCCAGCCCCGCTGGAAAATAGGCGTTTCCCCAAGCCGGCCGGTGCAGGCGCCGCCGGGGCCCTGGAACTGGTTCCCATATGTGGACGTTGCGTCAAAATCCGCCCGCAGCGGGTCACCGCGTTCTCTTTGCCTGGACGGATAAGCGTCTAAATCAAAGCTCGGGTTCAATGGGTTCGCCCGTTTCGGCACAGAAGGCGGGTGGCCACCCCGATTTTAAAATCAAAAAAAGCCCTTACGGGTCGCGGCCCCCCTGGATTCCCCCAAGGATTACCCACATGGGGTATGGGTAGTACCGCCAATCCCGTAGGGGTGCCCTGGCTCTATAGGACAGTATTTCCCGGTGATAATCTGGCCTTGCCTAGACTAGATTAAGTGAAGGCCGCAGCCATTGAGGCTAGCATTTGCCGGTGATTTATGCTTCTGACCCGCAATTACCTACCGGCTGGGAAGCAACTCACAACATGCGCACGGGGGACCATTGCGGTGACAAGGATATTGGTGGTTGAAGATGAAGAGCACATTCGCCGGGTGGTAGCGTTGACGCTGATAAGCGAAGGCTACGAAATCACCGAGGCCGTTCACGGTCTGATGGGTTATAGCAAGGCCGTTTCGGAGCAGCCGCATTTGATCATCATGGACTTGAACATGCCGGTGATGGACGGGCTGACGGCCCTGAGCAAGCTAAAAGGCAATCCAGACACGGAAAAGATCCCGGTGATCATCTTGACCGCCCGCATCGACGCGGCGTCAGAGCGTGAATGCATGCAGGCTGGGGCCATTGATTACATCAAAAAGCCCTGGGGCCAGCAGGAATTGGAAGACCGGGTAGCCATGGCATTGAATTACCCCGATGACCTGGGCCGGAAATCTCGCGTGAATGATGTTGAGCCAGACAGCCCCAACGAGGAGCCTCCTGTTGACGAAATCGGCCCAGACGGCCCGGACCGGGAATATCGTGTTAAGAATTTTCACCTGGGCGAACTGGACGGGGGATATCACGTTAACAATTTTCACCTGGAAGAGTGAGGCGATTGCCAATCTATTGGCATCTGTGAACTCGTTGATCGAAATACGCCGAGCCACGCCGGATACGCGGAGATTCCGCACCAACCGGGCGCCTGCGTGAAGTCTGAGCGGAGGGTCCCTTCGAGGGATCGCGGCGCGCTGTTTCACCTCGCGCCCAATGGTTTAACCAGGATTGAAGGCATATTTGGTGGGGCTAACGTTCGAAAGCCCAGTGCCAACTGGGACCTACGAGATTCGGCTTTGGTGGCAATGGCATTCCCACATGGACCATCGACGGCAATTTTTATGCCGTAGGCGTCCAGGAGGCAACCGGTTCGATGCTATTCGGAAATATCCGGTTACGGCTATCACTTTTCGCGGCGCTGCCCTGGCCGGCCAAACCCGGACTGAGGCCGGGCCTAGTCTCCACGATGACCACGTCCATGGTCATGGTCATCGTGCTGGTCATGGTATTGACCACGCTCCTGGATATCCGCCGGTCCCGGGACGAGTTCCGGACCGACCTGGCAGAAAGGGGCCTGCTGTTAGCAAAGACGTTAAGCGAGGTCATGGCCCCACTGGTTTATTTCGCCGATACGGACCGCCTCGACAGTCTGACGGAAAGGATTAGCCGGAGTCATCCGGATCTGATGCACGTTCGAGTTTTCAACAACACCGGGCGGGTGCTGGCATATCAACGGTCGCCCCGGTACACCTCCCTGCCCGATCAGCTCGAACCGAAGTTGATGCCGCCTGGCGCAGGATTACCGTCGGCAAAATTTGGGGAAACAGGGTTGGAGATTTTTAGCCCCTTGTCTTTGGGCCTCGAGACCGTCGGTGTCCTCAATCTTGGATTTGATGAAACGAATTTGAATCAGTCTATCCGCCAAATGGTGATCCAGAACATATTGGAGGGAACCTTTTTTATCGCTTTAGGTTTGATTTTGGCTTATGTCGTGGCTCGCCACGTAACCAAACCATTGAAAAACCTGGCCCACGCCGCGTCGGAATTCGGCCAAGGCAACTTGGATATGCCAACGCCCATCCAGGGTACAAAAGAAGTGTCGGTCCTGGGACGCGCTCTGGAATCCATGCGCCTAGAGTTGCGGAGCCAATATCATGGGTTGGAAGCCCAGGTGGCACAGAGGACTCGGCAACTCTCCATCACCAATGAGGAACTGAAGAAAGAATCGGCGGAACGTAAAAATACCGAAGAGCAACTTGCTGGCCTGTTTGAAGTGTCCGGCGCCATGGGTCAACCGGGCAGCATGATAGACAAATACCGGGCCGTGCTGAAAAAAGTGGCCCAGATCGCCCACGCCGATTGGATCAGTTTGAGAATCGCCGAGAGTGACGGACTCCGTCTCGTAGTTGTTGAAGGCCCTGCCACGCGAGAAGTTCAATCCAAGGAATATGCGGTCGACGTCAATTCTATTTCCCTGCAGGTTTTTAACTCCGGCCGCCACATGGTTGTTGACCTAAATTCAGCCGATGCGGACATTCGGGCCTCCGTGTTACGTAAAGGTATGAAATCCGGCGTTGTCTTGCCCTTAAAGGCCAGCGGGATTCCCTTGGGAGTTCTCAGCGTTTTCTCAAACCACGACCACCAATTTCCAGATGAAAAAGTAAAATTACTCTTAGCTATCGCCGACGGGTTGGGCGTTTTGATGGAAAACGCCAACCTGTACGGCCAGTTGGTGTCCGAATTGAACCAGCGTCAACAGACCCAGGACGAGCTGGCGGCCTTATTCGAAGTGTCCGCCGCCATGGGACAGCCGGGCAGTTTTGAGGAAAAATCCAAAGCCGTATTAAAGAAAGTGGCCAATATCGTCCAGGCGGATTGGGTAACCATGCGGGTACCCAGCGAAGAAGGCCTTAAGTTGGTGGCTTTGGAAGGTGAAATGGGCCAGGACCTGCAACCCCGGCCATTGTCCAGCGGGCAGGGAACCATGTCGGCCGAGGCTTTCCGGACAGGGAAGTTCGTGGTCACCAATGATTACGAGGCCTACGAGAATGCCACGGCCGCCAGCATACAATTAGGCATCAAGTCCATGGTCTCGCTCCCCCTGAAGGCCAGCGGGACACCGGTGGGCCTGATGAACGTCCTTTCCAGCGAAGCCGGTCATTTCACCCCCGAGAGGGTGAACCTGCTGGTGGCCATCGCCGACGGGCTCGGCGTCTTGATGGAAAATGCCCATCTCTACGATCAGCTGGTGTCCGAGTTGACCCAACGCCAACAGACCCAGGCGGATCTTGGGGCCTTGTTCGAAGTCGCCGGCGCACTGGGCCAACCGGGCAGCTTCAAACAAAAGGCCGATGTCATCTTGAGAAAAGTAGCCCAGGTCGCCCAGGCAGAATGGGTGACTCTGCGCGTCCCCGAAGATGACGGTATGCGCGTGGTCGCAATGGAGAGCCCCCGGTCGGATATGTTCATACCGGTCCTTCGAATGACCAATAAGGAAACGCTGGCTCACTCCGTTTTCAAGGCTGGCGAATTCCTGGTCGTGGACGATTATCCAAGTCATCCCATGGCATCCAAAACCATTGTCGAATCCGGCATACAATCCGTCGTCTTTGTGGTCCTGAAGTTCCAAGGGAAGCCTGTAGGCCTGATGAGCGCAGTATCAAGGAATCCCGGACATTTCACCCCGGAGCGGGTTAATCTGCTGGTGGCCATTGCCGACGGGTTGGGCGTTTTGATGGAAAATGCCAATCTGTACGACCAACTGGTGTCCGAGTTGGCCCAACACAAACGGACCCAAGCCGATCTTGGGGCCTTGTTTGAAGTCGTCGGCGCATTGGGCCAGCCCCGCAGCTTTGAAGAAAAAGCCAAAGTCGTGTTGCAGCAGGTGGCCCAGATCGCGCAGGCTGACTGGGTGACCATGCGCGTCCCTGAGGAAGACGGCCTCAAGTTGGTGGGCCTGGAGGGCCCTGCCGCCGAGGTGTCGCCCCCGATACCGGCATTAACCTCAAGAGAGTCTTTAGCATCCTCGGTTTTCGAAACCGGTAAATACATCGTGGTCAACGATTACCCGGCCCATCCCAAGGCCTCCGCGGCGGCCATTGAGGCCGGCATGAAGTCCATGGTTCTGATGGCTCTGAAATTCCAGGGAAAATCGGTCGGTTTGATGAGCGTGGTCTCGCGTGAATTAGGCCATTTCACGCCCGAGCGGGTAAACCTGCTGGTTGCCATATCTGATGGCTTAGGCGTCATGTTGGAGAACGCCCGTCTCTACGAGCAATTGGTGGATGAGTTGATTCAGCGCGAAATGGCGGAAGAGGCGCTTCGCAAGAGTGAGGGCAACCTCCAGGCCCTGGTGAATTCCGCCGTAGCCGGCATCATCACCATGGACGAAAACGGCCTGGTCGAGTCCTTCAATCCCGCAGCCGAAAAACTATTCGGCTACTCGGCCGGCGAGGTGATCGGCTGCCCAGTGCAAAAACTCATGCCCTTGCCCGACCACGAGCGGCACGGCGAGTATCTAAAACAGTATATGGAAACCGGTGAATCAAAGATCATCGGTCTGATACGAGAGTTGTTGGCTCAGCGTAAAGACGGGACCATTTTTTCGATGGAGTTGGCCGTCAGCGAGGTGGACTTGGGCGACCGCCGCACCTTTACCGGAATCATACGTGACATAACGGAACGCAAGCAGGCAGAGGAGGAACTGGCCCAACGGGCCCTGGCGTTGGAGGCGGCCAATAAAGAGTTGGAAGCCTTTAGCTATTCCGTTTCCCATGACCTACGGGCGCCTCTGCGCAGCATTGATGGTTTTAGCCAGGCGCTGTTGGAAGATTATTCCGAATTGTTGGATGAAGAAGGGAAAGACTATTTACACCGGGTACGGGCGTCCAGCCAGCAGATGGCGGACCTGATCGACGATATGCTGCAGTTATCCCGGGTGACCCGCACGGAGTTGTCCCGAGAGCAAGTAGACCTCAGCGCCATTGCCAGGTCCATCGCTTCGGATCTCCAAGCCGACGACCCCCAGCGGCTGGTGAACTTCGAGATTGCCGGCCATCTCGAAGCTGAGGGCGATCCCCGCTTGATGCGGTCGGTCTTAGAGAACCTGTTCCGCAACGCATGGAAGTTTACGTCGGCCCACGAGACGGCCCAAATCAAATTTGGCAGGACCGAGGCCGATGGAGAACCCGCCTATTTCGTCAGCGACGACGGCGCGGGATTCGACATGGCCTATGTAGACAAGTTGTTCGGAGCGTTCCAAAGGCTCCATTCCGCCCAGGAATTTGAAGGCACCGGGATCGGCCTCGCCACCGTGCAGCGAATCATACACCGCCACTGTG
>JADFPM010000073.1 GCA_022562335.1 Chloroflexota bacterium | reverse complement strand
ACCTCTTCCCCCATCTGAGCCTCAGCGATCGTATCTTTTACGCCGCATTCTCCGAGGTGATGAGCCACGTCGAGTTGCTCACAGAGATGGGAGACGTCTCCATGGTGGGCGATGACGGCCGCTCAATCCAATGGAACGGGACCGAGAATTACCAGGCGTTCTTTGATCAAACCTAGGCCCCGGCGCAAACCTAGCCCCCGGCGCAAACCTGGGCCCCGGCGTGTGGCGCCTCGCCTGGCATATTTCCAAGCGCCGTAGCTTCTTGATGGGCCAATCACCACCATGCTATTATGGAGTCAGGCTCGCCGCAGGACGCCGAAGCTCCTAGACAGCGGTCATCGGCGGACCCCGTCCCCAGGTTAAAGACGTGGCTAGATCACGTTCAGGACGTGGCAGGACATTCATTGAATTCCCGGCCTCAAAGGCAGATACATGTCACCGTCGAGGAGCCGTTTCAAGGGCGGCTTTCGATTCGCTGGGTCCGCAAAGTGATTGCCAGCGCCCTAGAACAGGCGGTGCCCAGCGGCCAGGCAGCCCAGGTGGCGGTGCTGGTGACCGGCGACGACACGGTGCGAGGGTTGAACCGGGATTATCGGGGTGTGGACGAAGTGACCGACGTGCTTTCTTTCTCGGCGAATCATCCCGGACAGTGGGCGGGTGAAGATGAAGCTCCCCGGGACAGGTTGGCGGCGTCTCAGGACCCCGGTGGCACCATGCCGTTCCCTCTGCCGCCCGATGAGTTGCCCACCCTGGGCGAAGTCATAATCTCCTATCCCCAGACTGAAAGGCAAGCTCTCGGTCAAACTGTCAGGCAGACTCAAACCTTTGGCGAGAGCTTATCTCAGGACGAAGCGGTCAAACGCGAATTGGCCCTGCTTCTGGTCCACGGTGTGTTGCACCTGGTGGGACACGACCACCAGGAAACCAGCGATACGGCCGAGATGCAGGCCAAGGAACAGGCCGCGTTGGCCCCGATTTTCCGATAGAGCTAGGCCCAGTGTTTTAGGTCATAGACATTAATCTGGAAGCATATTAAATGACGTCTCAGGTCTACTACCGAAAATGGCGTCCCCTTAGCTTTCAACAGCTCGCCGGGCAGGAGCACGTGGCCGCTACCTTGCTCCAGTCCATCAAGCAGGGACGGGTGTCCCACTCCTACCTTTTTTGCGGGCCCCGGGGCAGCGGTAAAACCACCACCGCCCGCATCATGGCCAAAGCGGTCAACTGCCTTGATCTCCAGGCCGGAGACCCCTGCAACCAGTGTTCCATCTGCCAATCCATCAACGACGGCCGGTTCATGGACATCATCGAGTTGGACGCTGCCAGCAACCGGGGCATCGACGAGATCCGCGATATCAGGGAAAAGGTCAATTTCGCGCCGGTCCAGGGGAAACGCAAGGTTTACATCATCGACGAAGCCCACATGCTTACGGACCAGGCTTCCAACGCATTTTTGAAAACCCTGGAAGAGCCTCCGGCCCACGTCATGTTCATCCTGTGCACCACCGAGGCGCACAAGATATTACCTACCATAGTCTCCCGCTGCCAGCGTTTCGACTTCCGGCGCATCCCCGCTGACGTGATCTTTCAACGGCTGGACGAGATCACCCGGGCCGAAGGGGCCACCGTGGATTCCGATGCCCTGCGCCTGGTTTCCCGCTATGCCGAGGGAAGCTTGCGCGACGCCGAAAACCTGTTGGAGCAGTTGGTGATCTCCTATTCCGATGGGGTGAGCGTCGCCCAGGTGGAAGAGCTGCTTGGCTTGGGCAACGGCGAACGGTGGTTGGAACTGGCCGGGTACCTGTTGATGGGTAATACCACCGCAGCGTTGGGAGTGGTGAATCAAGCGGCCTGGGACGGGACCGACCTCCGGCAGTTGCACCGGCAGACCCAGGACCTCCTCCGGGCGGCCATGCTGCTGCAATGGGGCTCCGCCGGCCTGGTGGACCTGCCCGAACACGTGATCTCCCAATTGCAAGACCTGTTGGGTCAACTGCCCTCCTGGCGCATCATGAAGGCCCTCAAGCTATGGGGCGACGTCAATATGCGCTACGACGCCCCATCCACCTTGCCATTGGAATTGGCGGTGGTGGAGATTTGCGACGATCAAATCGCGCCCCAGCAGGCCGCCTCCCAACAATCCGGCCAGCAGCAGGTCGCCCAAGAACGGCCCCAGGCACAGACCGCCAAACCGCCCGCGGCTAAACCACCAGCCGCCCGGACCGCGGCGGCACCTCGTCCTCAAAACATGCCGCAGCAGGAAACACAGGGGGTCGCTAATCCTACCTCCGCGCCCACCGAAAGCCCTGGCTCTGGAAATGAGCCCGATCCGGCCGATTCCCCCAGACCGCCGATCGATGCGCCGGCGCCCGCAGCCACCTCGCAAACGGCCAACGGCTCCCCTTCCAGCGTAGGGGCCCGTGGGCAAGAAACCGGTGGGCCAGATCCCGGCGGCATACAAACCCTGTGGCTGGCCACCGTGAAGGAACTGGGCCGCAAGAAGGGCAAAAAATACAACCTGGGCGCCCTGCTAAGGGACTGCAAATCCGGCGACATCTACCTGGAAGGCGATACCCTGGTGCTGGCGTTCAGCAACCCCTCGAACCTGGCGAGGATGCAAGAAGAGATGGACGACCCGGTGGGCCGGCGCACCGTCACCGAAGTGGTGACCAAGCATTTCGGCGCATCATACGATTTCAGATTGACCCTCAACGGGAATGGGGCCAATGGCGGCGACAACCTGAAGCCGTCCCAAACCAGTTCATTGGTGCGTACCATCCAGGGAATGGGTGGGCGGGTCATAGAGGAGACTGCGGAATGAACCGGCAATTCAGACGAAGGCAAGGACGTGCCGCCGGAGGCGGAAATCAGAGCCAGGCCCAGCAGATGCAAGCCCAACTCCAAAAGATCCAAGAGTTGCAGGACGAACTGGAAACCATGACGGCCGAAGGCACCGCGGGAGGCGGAGTGGTCAAAGTCGTGATGACCGGCAAGCAGACCATAGAGTCGGTGGAGATCGACCCCGAGGCCCTGGAGGACGTGGAACTGCTTCAAGACCTGGTGGCCGCCGCCTTCAATGACGCCATCAGCAAGACCCAGGAGCTTGCCGCCGCTAAAATGGGAAGCATAACCGGAGGCCTGAATATACCGGGCCTGACGTAGGGCGTCCATTCAAAAGGTTGACCCATGACCATCGCACCACTGGCTGAAAAATTGGGGCTGGAAATATTCCCGAAATCTTTGAGATCGGAGTTCGCGGCCGAAGAACTGGGTGTTGTCGAGGCGGCCTCTTCTTCTCTTGTTGAGAGCATTCGAAATGACACTCTCTCGGTCAACCAAATAGACTCGTTTATCGATAAGAACCTAAATCTTTTGCCTGCTTCAAAGATACCAAATGTGCTGGAGTTTCTGTTATGTATTAAGGCAGGACTACTCTTTGTCGAGGGCAATAGGGAGGAAGGACTCAGCGAATACGACAAGGCTTTAGGTGTAAAGGAAACGCCTTCTACATGGGCGTTGAAGGGCACGGCCCTGCTACAGTTGGAGCGCCTGGACGAGGCGTTTGAGGCTTTCCGGAAAGCCCATTCCCTCAGAGAAAACTTCGGCCCCCAGAGGCAAGGCTACCTCACTGACTTGTTTTTCACTTGGAGCACTGCCGCGTTGCTTCTGGGCTTGTCGGGCATCATGGAAGAAGACCTGCCAGAAGCCCAAAAAGGCGTCAAAGAGTACCTAGAAGTCCGTGACAAAGCGATCGGCGAGGAGCTAGAGCTTGTGTTGGGGAAGCTAGCGGCCGCTCAGCCCGTGACTCCACAACTAGAGGCAGGCCTTGAGGAACTCGAACTCATGGTCCGGCTCCTATCCATAAAAGATCCCTTTGAAGGTTGGAGAGAGCTTGCCAAAGAAATTACTAAGGTTTGGCCGGAAGGTGTTTCCGCCGTCGATGCAATCCGTGAACAACGCGAATAGCGGGTGATGGAGAGACTCGTCGTTGATTCCAGCGTTTTGGCAGCCTCATTTCTAGAATCAGACCGATTTCACCAGGAATCGCTGGACTTCATAGCCGGGCTTGAGAATGGGAGTTACACTTTTCACGTTCCTAATCTGGGTCCAGTGGAAGTGTTGTCAGCCGTTTCAAGACAATCCAGACATAGCCGGCTAGCGGTTTTAGCCAGGACGAGCCAAAGCCTTATAGATTGGGAGCAGGCGGGCGTCATGGTCCTATATCCATTGGACCGGGACTGTATGGAACGGTCGAGCACCATCGCAATCCGATTCCGTCTCAGGGGTTCCGATTCGGTTTTTGCTGCTCTTGCAGAAGAGTTAGACATCCCGTTGAAGACCTTCGACCAAGAAATCCTGGATAGATTTCCCTTGGCGAACCGATCATGACCACCGAACCCACACCTTCAGCTTCTCCTTCCCTCACCCGGCTGATCCAGGAATTGAACAAACTGCCGGGGGTTGGGCCAAAGAGCGCCCAACGTCTGGCCTACTACATGATCCGCCTGCCCGACGTGGAAGCCTACGCCCTGGCCGACGCCATCACCGCGGTGAAACAGAGCGTCGTTTTCTGTCAGGAATGCCAAAACCTCACCGACTCATCTCCCTGCGCCATCTGCGCCGATAGCCAACGAGACCGGGAGATCCTGTGCGTGGTGGAAGATCCTCTGGACGTATTGGCGGTGGAACGCACCCGGTGCTACCGGGGCCTATACCACGTACTGCATGGGGCCATCTCACCCCTCAACGGCGTGGGACCGGAACAGTTGAAGATAAAGGAGCTTCTGGCCCGTCTCAACGAGAACGACATCACCGAGTTGGTCATCGCCACCAACCCCACCCTGGAGGGGGAGGCCACCGCGATGTACATCCGGCGCAACCTGGACCGGGGCAATCTGATGGTGACGCATTTGGCTCGGGGGTTGCCCGTGGGCGGTTCGCTGGAGTACTCCGACGAGATGACCTTGAGCCGGGCGTTCCAGGGCCGCCAGGAACTTTAAGCCGGAACTTTAAGCCAGACCTCTAAGATGGAGCCCTAAGATGGCCCCCCCGCGCACCTACCGGACCGAGGCTTTGACCCTGCGGAGATCGACCCTGGGTGAAGCCGACCTGTTGCTCACCCTCTACTCCAAGGACCGGGGCAAAATAAGGGCGGTGGCCAAGGGCGCCCGCCGTTCCACCAGCAAGCTGGTGGGCCATCTGGAGCCCCTCACCCGGGTCCAGTTGTCCCTGTCGATGGGTAGAAGCCTGGATATCATCACCCAGGCCCAGGTTTTGAGTAATTTCGCCCCACTGAAAGAAAACCTGGCAGGTATCACCAAAGGCCTTTACGTGGCCGAGTTGGTCGACGGCTTTGGCTCCGAGGCCCAATCCAACCCGGCGGTATACGACCTGGCCCTGGGGACCCTGGACGCAATCGCCAAAGACCCCGAATCCGAGTTGCCGCTGCGGTTCTTCGAATTGCGCCTTTTGAATGCTTCCGGGCTTATGCCCGAGCTATACGAATGCGTCGAGTGCCGCCGGCCGGTGGCCCCTGGCAGCCACCGGTTCAGTCCCAACGTCGGCGGGATCCTGTGCCTGGATTGCGGCCCCTCCGAAGCGCAGATCCGCCCCATATCCCTGCGGGCTCTCAAGGTTTTGAGGCTCTTTCACCGCGCTAGCACGTCTAAAACGCCATCAATAAGCGTGGCCCCGGCCTTGGCACAAGAGCTAAAAACCCTGTTGGCCTCCACGATCTCGTTCTGGCTAGAGAAGGAAATTCGCTCTAACTCGTTAATGGAGCACCTACAAAGGGATACCAAGTCTGCGGTATAACCTTAGGGGTCAAATTCAAAGACCCGCATGACTTCCGCTGCTCCGGGGGGCCGGCCAGCGACTGGTATCCCCGACTAGGGATGATGATCCTTGTTTAGCAAAATATTGATCGCCAACCGGGGCGAGATAGCCTGCCGCATCATCGGCACGTGCCGGAAACTCGGCATAGCCACGGTTGCCATCTACTCCACCGCCGACCAAGACTCCCTCCACGTCAAGATGGCGGACGAGGCCATCTTCGTGGGAGAGGCGCCTCCCCAGGAAAGCTACCTGAACCTGGAACGGATCGTGGAAGCCGCCAAGCTCGCCGGCGCGGACGCCATCCATCCCGGATACGGTTTCCTCTCGGAAAACCCTCGCTTCGCGGCGCGCTGTGAAGAAGAGGGCATCTGTTTCATCGGCCCCACGCCCGAAGTCATGATGAAGATGGGCGATAAACTCCGGGCCCGCAAGTTGGCCAAAAAGGCGGGTTTGCCGGTGCTGCCGGGGACCGACGAGGCCATCGACGATGCCCATGCCGAAAGCAAGGCTTGGAGCCTGGGATTCCCCCTGATGGTGAAAGCGGCCGAGGGCGGAGGCGGGATCGGGATCCACATCATAGATTCCATGGACGAGCTGCTGCCTTTGATCGAACGTACCCGCCAGGTGGCGGAACACGCCTTCGGCAGCCCCCGGCTATATTTCGAGCGGTACCTGAGGAACGCGTCCCACATCGAAGTGCAGCTCATCGGCGACCAGCACGGGAATCTGTTGCACCTCTACGAGAGGGACTGCTCGGTCCAGCGGCGAAACCAGAAACTCATCGAAGAAACCCCCAGCGAGAAGCTGAGCCCGCGCCTCAGGCACAAGATCAGCAAGTTTGCGTTGAAACTGGGCCGGTACATCGGCTACACCAACGCGGGCACCGTGGAATTCCTGGTCTCCCAGGACGAGCAGGTATTCTTCCTGGAGATGAACACCCGCCTGCAGGTGGAACACGGCGTCACCGAATTGATCACCGGCGTGGACCTGGTGGAGCTTCAGATCCGGTCGGCCTGGGGAGAACCCCTTCCCATCACCCAGGATGACGTGACCTCCAAAGGCCATGCGATAGAGGCCCGAATCTATCCCGAAGACCCCGAAACCTTGATCCCCCAGGTGGGGACCATCACCGGTCTCCACATACCCCAGGGCAAAAATATCAGGGTGGACAGCGCCCTTTGCAGCGGCTATGAGGTTACGCTACACTATGAGCCACTGCTGGCCAAAGTCATGGCCTGGGGCGAAGATAGATCGCAGGCCCTCAAGGGGATACTCCAGGCTTTGCTGGAGTTCCGGATTGACGGAGTGGAAACCAATATTCCCCTGCTGAGGGAGATACTCTTTCAAAAAGAGTTCGCCTGCGGCACCTATCACACCGGCTCGCTGGCTGGATGGCTCCAAGGACATGGTAAATCGGAAAACGGCAAACCGGTCCAAAATCACCCTCATAAGGGAACCATGATCACCAACGGACGGGGCAACGAAAACGGCAAGGGAGAAAGGGAGATCGCGGCGGCCTTGGGCGTCGCTCTTGCGTTATCCCTGAAGAACTCTCAAGAGCCGCCTCCCGACGCCACCGCCGCCAACCCCTGGCGGACCTACGGACGCCGGGAACAGCTCCTCTCCAGAACTCTGGGGAGGGGGGGTTGGCGATAGCCACCTTCCGAATCAAGGTAGGCCAGCAGTGGTACACAGTTGAGGTCGGAGACCTTTCCACATCGCCAATCCAGGTCACCGTCGAAGGCGAGACCTTTGAGGTCGAAGTGGAGGGCCTGCCGGACGCTCCGCCACCCCCGCGCCGGGCCAGACCCCGGTCCCGGCCCAGTTCAGATGGGGGATTGACTCCGCCCTCCCCAAGCACCACCTCTTCGGTAAATCTTTCCGATAACATTATCCGTTCACCCATGCCCGGCAAGGTGATATCCATCATGGTCCGGCCCGGCGACCACGTCTCCGCCGGCGACGAGGTGTGCGTGGTTGAAGCCATGAAAATGGAGCAGAGCATCCGGGCCCCACGGAGCGGGGTGGTCAAAACCATCCACGTCCAGCCCATGGATTCGGTCAGCGCCAACGACCCGCTGATGGAGATCGAGTGACCGGATTCGCCTCAATGGAACCGGCCCCCGGCAACAACGGTTAACCTGATTAAAAATCCCCTTGACCTCAAGATCGATCTAAACTTCGACAACCACGGAAGGGCACCTTTCGAAAACCATATTAAGAAACCAAATTGGTCACATCGGCGCCGATGCTGTTAGGCTTACGGCTATGGATAAGGAACAACTTTTCGACCACTCATTCTGGGTTGGCCTCGCCAATAAGCTGCCCGATCTGGCCAACGACCCCGAAGGCACGGATCATCTGGTGGAGCGATATATCGCCCAGTACCTTCCGGCCCACCTCAGAAGCCAGAATAAAGCGGACTTCGACCGCGTATGGCTGGCTTTTTGGCACTACCTGGTGGCGCCTCGAACCAGCCGCAAGCCCTTCGGCCTATCCAGCAGCACGGCCGACCTGCTGATCGCCGAGCTTCAGGCCGCCCTGTCCCAGCCCGGCTAGAAGCTCTTGAAGGCTACGTGCGCCCAGAATACGGCTGGGTCAACCATCATCCGGGCTGATTGCTAGGGAAGCTGAGCGTCATGCGCCGGGCTCGCCGCCGCTTTGGGGCCGCTGATAAACGCGGGCATGACGTCCTTGGCGAACCGGCGCAGGGTGGTGATCCCGGCGGGACAGTTGAGCAGCACGTATTCGACGCCGATATCGCGAAGATCCTGGAGTTTGGCGCTGACGTCGTCGGGAGACCCGTAAATGGTCCCCAACTCGGCCGCCTCTCGGGTGTCCTGAAAATTGGGCCGGCGCGCCAGTTGCTGGGTCCGGCGGCGGCCCGCCATGCGGGTCTCAAGCGCCTGCTCGTATTCAGATTCAGAATCGAGGATATTGACGGACCGGGCCACCGCCACGCTCATCGGATCGAACGTGCGGCCGCGAGACTCGACTTCAGACTTGAAGAGGGCGATCTCCTCGTTGATCTTGTCGAAAGAATCGAATTGGCCCAGCAACATGTTGAATCCCAGAGCGGCGACCTGTTTGATGGACGCCGGGCTACCCGCCCCCATCCACAATTGGGGGTGAGGCTGCTGCACGCTGGGCGGCTCGACCACCACATCATCGAACTTCCAATAGGTCCCTTGGTGCGACCATGGGGCATCGGATGTCCAGGCCTTGGTCATCACCTCCAGACATTCCTGAAACCGCGCATCCGCCTCCTCGATGGAGATGGCGAACCCATCGAATTCCCTGAGCCGGTATCCCTTGCCGATCCCGGCATCGACCCGGCCTTCCGACAAGAGGTCCAGGGTGGCGATCTGTTCGGCCAGCAAGACAGGGTTGTGCCACGGCAGCACCAGGACCGCCGTGCCAAGGCGCAAGGTGGTCGTCCTAGCTCCGATCCAGGTGAGCAGGTTCAGCGTCGCGGAGACCTGGCCAAAACCGGTGAAGTGATGTTCCACCAGGAAGGTGCTGTGATAGCCCAACGCCTCGGCTTCCACGTTGCGCTCGACGAAATCCCGGAATCCCGCGCCGCTATCGTCGCTGGGACCGCCCCGCCTCGCCTGGGCGCTGCCGAACATACCAAACTGCATGTTTACTCCTCTGTTATCGCCTGGGTCATGCTGTTCTAACCCGGACGTGGTTCAGGCGCAGTGATCATATCCCCGCGCCACCGTCTGATGGCTGAACAGCCAGCGTAACATGATAACCAGAAGTGAACGGTACGTTCAAGCCCGGAAGTAGCCATGAAAATTTACTGGCCGAATCGCCGGTATACGCCGAGGGACTGGCCCCAAGATGTATACTGGAGAAGCCCGCTCAGAAAACCTTTGCGGGCGTTTGGGTCAACACGCCACCACCAGTCCCCGAGACCAAACCGATCCACAACCAAATCGCCAATCTGGCCGGTGTAGCTCAGTGGCAGAGCAGCGGTTTCGTAAATCGAAACCTGATGGCCTGGCTCGGTTAGCTCAAAAACTATTTCATGCCGTGTGATTCGTAAGTGATGGCCACGATATGCGGCCATTTTCTATCAGCGGGACTCGCGGATCCGCGTCTCCCTGTACCCATCACGGTAAGTGAATATTACCAGTAATTCGGGCAAATTTACGACAATTGAAGGGCGTTGACCAAATGCCAGTGCTGTCG
>JADFPM010000072.1 GCA_022562335.1 Chloroflexota bacterium | reverse complement strand
GTCCGTCGACCAGGCCATCAAGTCGGACTTGCCAACCGTGGTGGTTTTCGCCACCCCGGCCTTCTGCACCAGCGCCACCTGCGGCCCCCAGGTGGACGCCGTTTCAGAATTGAAAGACGCCCATAAAGAAGAGGCTAACTTCATCCACGTCGAATATTATGACAACCCCAGCGAAATCCAGGGCGATCTGAGCAGGGCGCAACTGGTAGACCATGCCGATGACTGGGGCTTTACCACCATCCCCGGTTGGTTCAACGAATCCTGGGTATTCGTGCTGGACTCCAGCGGCAGGATCCACCAACGTTTCGAAGGTTTCGCCACGGTGGAGGAGATGGAAGAGGCCCTCCTGTCGGTGCTGGTACAATCCTAGCCGCCGTGTTCCCATCCGGCCGGGAAGGGCGGTTCCAGGCGGGACCACTCTCATTCCCAGCCTGTCATCAGCACCGGCCAGTCACAGACATCAAACAAGCTCGCCCTACAGGCGCGACTCCCACCGGCCCAATCCCCACATTCGTTGATAAATAGGTCTATTCTCAACGAATTCATTATTCTGCTCCCAGAGTCCGAACATTCTTCGAACCCCCCTCCAACTATTCCGGTTGATCTTGCCACGCCCAAATCCATCGTCTGCGTTGGCGTCGTATCGCAATGGGCCGATCAAGTCCATCCATTAGAAACTCGCCAAAACCGGCATGTAATCACAGGCTTTTTTTAAACTTTTTTAATATAATTACCAATTAAACGGGCTGTGACAACGGTGGCCGCAAAAATAAATCGCATCCAAAGCGCGGGTTCGATTCCAACCCAGGACAACCGTGTCAAGTCCCAATCTCGCTAAGCGCAACTCGCAGGCAAACAACTTTGATTGACATAATCCGCAATAACATTGGCAAAATTGAGGTAAATTCGCCAAAACTCGTAAATTAACCGCACCTATAGGCGTAGGCAACCCTGCATATAATTGTACTTGGCATAAATCACCCTGCGGTCAAACCTAATTGATTCAGGGGTCATATTCCTCGCTTGTTACGCGTTACGTCCGAAATATTTTATGCCGTTGATCATCGGGATAAACGCCCGCTGACAATAAGGTAAATGAGGAGCAGGCAATGAAGCTAGTCGTGGTCGGTACCGGACAAGGCGGATCCAACATCGCTGATGAGTTCGTCGCTCTCAGCAAATGGGTCTGGAAAAACAGGCATATTCGTATTTTTACCGGGGAAAAGAACGATTCTCTCGCCACTGGGGTGTTCGCGATCAACCTTGGCGCCGCTGACCTTTATGGTCTGCAGCACATCCCCCAGACCGACGACCACACCATTCTGCTGGGAACCACCGACGAGTTCCGCGGCAGGGGCGCCGGCAAGGTCAACGCAGACGGAGCGGAACAAGCCCGCCGGGGCGAGAAAAACATTTTGGCCACCATCCGCGATAACGGCGACGTTTACAGCGCCGACGCGATCTTGGTGATCGCCACCACCGCCGGCGGCACCGGGTCCGGCTCGATCGGCGTTATCGTCGACTTGCTTAAGGACGCCTTCAAGAAGCCGGTTTGGGCCATGCTGGTGCTCCCCTTCGAAAACCAATATGACGACCCGGACAGCATGGTCAACACGGCCACCTGCCTCAAGCGGGTGCTGCACAATTCCAAGGCAGATGCCGTCTTCCTGATCGACAACCAAAAGTTCGTGCGAAAGAGCGCCGAAGTCGGGGTCAACCTGGCACAGATCAACCGGCGTATCGCCGACTCGTTCGTGGACCTGCTGTGCGTGGGCGAGGAGACCGACCGTCGTTACATCGGCGAGGTTTTGGACGCCAACGACGTCATCCGGATCGTAAGGGGACCCTGTGCCATCGGTGTGAGTCATACCGACGTGCCAAAGAAGCCTGGATTCATCAAATCTTTGCTCACGAGCAAAGAAACCTCCAAGCACTTTTCGAACTCCAAAGCCAGGGTCGAACGCGCCCAGAACGTCGTCCACCAGGCGCTGGCCGAGCTCTCCATTGACTCCGAGGTGGAACGCAACGGACAGACATATTACGACGCCGCCAACGTGCTGGGACTTTTCAGCGGCCCTGCCCGGGAGGCCACCGAAGAGATCATCGAAATGATGGATAACTGTTTCGCCGACCGCGTCCCCGGCGCCGGACGCCGAAAGGGAACCTATCCCGGCCGGACCTCAGATACCATCGCGGTGACTGTCATAATCACCAACATCGGTGAGGGCGCGGCCATGGAAAGGATCGAGTGGTTCACCGAACGGGCAACCCATATGTTGAGCGCGGTCAAAGAAAAACGCGAGTCCAGAGAAAAAGCGTGGGAAGTCGCCACCCGCTTGGCCGATGACGTGCCCTTGTTGTAAGGGCAATGTCCCCGGCAATTCCCGCAGACCAACTTAAAGTCCATCAACGTGTAAGGGAGAGGAAACATGCGAACCACTAGGGTGTCGGAAAACCGCAACGGCCTCAGGAAACCCATGCTGCTCATAGTGATGCCTATAACCGCCGTGATAGTCGTTGGCCTCATCGTGTTCTTCGCCGGGGCTTTCGATTCCACATTGGCCGAGGATGAGGGCGCCGGGAACCTGGCAACTTCACAACTGACTTCCGGACCGGGGGAACAGACTTCCGCTCCCGAACCCACCGCCGCCCCGAAGATAGAACCCACTCCAATGCCGACCGCCGAACCCACCGCCGCACCCGTGGTGATTTCCGCAGTGGTTCCCGTCGAAGCAAAGGTGGTGACCAAGGTATTGCCGGTGGCCAAATTCGGGGAGGTCCTCGACGAAGGATGGGTGAACCTGAATCTGCCTGCCGATCAGACGGCCGAAACCTGGTATACCCTTCAGGTAGACACGAAAACCCGGGGCATCACCAATTTCTTTGCGCTTTATAACGAAGATTCCCAGATCGTCAGCAGTATAAAGATCGAGAACTATACCAAGGACGAGCCCCTGGACAACGCCGAACTGACCCTGTACTACAGCAACGGCTCCAAGCGAATGCTGTACTTCGACGGCAAAGAAGGCACCATGAGCTTGACCCAGCATTACCCGCAGCCCATCGGGCCCAGCATGTTCTCGGCCGATCTTCGGGTTGCCATGGTCTTCTACGGGATGGAGTTGAGCGACGAGACCGGCAAGATCAATGCGTTGATGAATCTCGACTTTACCGGCCTTTCCTTGGGCGAAGTGCTGATCATGCAACAACCTTCAGAAAGGATCGTTGCCGATATGCTTCGTGAGATCGGAACCCTGGTGGACCAGGTCGAGGAACAAAGAGGCAGCTAGCTTCGGATTCCCCAGCCGACTCCAGGCACAAGCCTGGTTGCCAGATGATACAGGTCTGATCCGCGGGTTTGCTGCATCTATGCAGCTCCCGCGGATAGCGTTTTCCCCCGATGCCCCAACCGGGGTATAGGAAAGGTGGAGCCATCGGGAAACCCGGGATGTGACCCGAGCAGTTGATGGCGAACCTGGAATGAACCGAAGGGAGGATTGTTTCGAGGCCGGTTTCGCGGGTGCAAGATCACCTCGAGATTCTATTGGGTGCCCCAATGTCATACCTAAATGATGTTCAGGAGACCAAGGTATTCCTGGCGCTGGCCGCTTGGCGGTCTTATGAGCGCCTGCGGCGGGAAGCCGACTTTTGGGAAAACCTGGTCGAGCAGCGGACCGCCAACCTCTCCGAAGAGGAACGGAAAGAGTTCCTCACGCAACGCTCCGGCCGCAGACAGGCCTCTGCCAAGTCTGGATTTGGATTTTTATTCCAGCGGCCTATCCGCCCGCGTTAGCGCTCTGAAATCCCCACCACCGCCGCCGATACTCACCGGCGGCTAGCTGATTCCAGGCCGGCCGGGCGCCTGCCGTTACCCCGTTAGCCCAGCAGCGAACCGAACCCGGAATTTGCTGCCACCTTCAGCTTTCCCAAAGCCGCCCACATCGTCACCTGGTTGGCCGTGAACACGGGCAATCCCAAATCCGCCTCCATAGCCGCTATCACCTCGACGGTACGCCAGTTGGTTCCGCTAAGGAACAAGGCATCGGCCACGCTGGTGTCTATATTTTGAGCTTCCCGGTATGCCACCTGGGGCATCAAGTCGCCGATGGCTAGGCCCGTGGCTATCCCCAACGATCTTTGGCTCACCACCTCCAGTGACGGTACGGCCTGTTGCAGAAAATCGGCTTCCTTGGCGGTCATCTCATCGGGATAAGGGGTCAACAGGGCCAACCTTCGTACGCCGGCGCCCTTCAAAGCCGCCACCGCCGCCGATGCCGTGGTCACCGACGGGCAGCCGGCCTTCTCTTCCATCATGGAGATCAGGCCCTCATCGTACCGTATCCCTCCCAACATGCTGCCCGCCGTATGGGCAAAAACCACCACGTCCAGCCCCAGTTCTGCCAGCGAGGAGGCCGCCCTTGGCAGGTCGGCATTGGTTTGAAGCACCACGTCTTCGCTGAGGGTAGCCCCGGCGCCTTCAGGCCGGCCCAAACGGGCTGCATGTATCGACACACCCTCCGGCGCCATCTGGGCAAACTCGCACTCCACCACCGTATTTGGCGGTGATACGATGACGCCTATTCTGCCGCGCCAACCGTACATCATCCCTCCTTGCCAGAGCCTGCCCGGCCCGTCCGCCCCAGGGTCCACCGGCAGGGTTGACTAACCAGGCAGGTTTAAACACCAGCATATGTTCTGGAGTCTATGGCAGCCATAATGCATGCCTCATCCGGTCTGGTCAAGACATCCCCAAAGCCGTGTAGGCCGGGATACCTGACCCAGCTTGTGCGGAGCCTGACCCTCTGCTAGAATCGGTCCGAAGTTCCCCATTGAACCACCTGGGGAGCTAGATTAGCGGATAGTATCAACGGTTGTGGGGTGGGGTCATTGCAATTTCAGGAGGTTGAGTCATGCCATCATTTTGGGAGAATTTGAGGTTCGCAGGCGAACGTGAGATGGACGACCTGCACGGCTATGAAGGTTCAGACATGGTCTGCTACGTCAGCCATCCCAATCCGTCCGAGGGCAACAGTTTCCCGGCCATCATCGTGATTCAGGAAGCGTTCGGTGTCACCCGGCATATCGAGAAGGTCTGCGACCGTTTCGCTCAGGAAGGTTACGTTGCCGTGGCCCCGGCCCTGTTCCACCGGGAGCATCCAAATCCCAAGTTGGGTTACGGAGACGAAGACGTCGCCGTCCGTAACCAGTACATGGGAGCCCTCAGGGACGACGAATTGGTCGAGGACATCAACCAGGTCATCAAGTGGACCCAGTCCGACCAATTCCGCCGGACCAACAACCAGAAAATCGGTATCGTCGGCTACTGCGTGGGCGGCCGCATAACCTATTTGGCGGCCACCAGCTGTCCCGGCCTCAGCGCCGCCTCGGTTTACTACCCCGGCAGGACCCTCCTGCCCTTCGGCGACGGCCCGGCGCCCATCGACCTGACCAGCCAGATCAAGATTCCCGTGTTGGGAAGCTTTGGAGACCAGGATGCAAATCCTTCTCCCGACGATGTGAACACCATCGAGGCCAAGCTCAAGGAGGCCGGCGTGACCTACGATTTCAAGATGTATGCCGGCGCCGGCCACGGGTTTAACTGCGACGAGAGGGGTAGCTATCACGAAGCTTCCGCCAACGACTCCTTGTCGCGCACCCTGGCCTGGTTCGACAAATACGTCAAAAACTAGGGCCGCGGCCGCGGGTCAATCCCGCCGGCCTGCCCAGCCGGAAACTAAAACCCCGGCGGTCCCATGACGGACTGCCGGGGTGCTTTTTGCCATTTGGCCATTTTGGGTCGATCGGCCGGGGTGGGATCAGTCCTCGCCGTGTCAGCTTTTGAAAGACTCCCTGAACCGGTAAAGGGTAAACTCAGGCTCCACGGGGGCCACTGGAAGGTATTCTGCCTCCTGGATCTTGGCCACGATGAACCAGGGACCGTCCTCCTCCAGCGCCCTGCCAAAGACGGACTTGAGCTCCTCCAAGTCATCCACCAGCGCGGTTTTTTCAATTCCGCAGCTTCTCGCCACCTGGTCCAGTTTGGTGCCGTAAGCCGTGTGGCTTGACTGATGCCCGGTCTGAGCCCACTGTTCGTTGTCCCAAACCACCACTATCAGGTTTTTGGGCCGCTCCCTTCCGATGGTGGCAATGGTCCCCAGGTTCATCAATAAGGAACCATCCCCGTCCAACGATATCACCCGCTCCTGGGTGGAAAGGGCCATTCCCAGCGCGATGGAAGAGCAGAGGCCCATGCTGCCGTAGGTGTAAAAGTTGCGGTCCCGGTGGCCGGCATGCCACAACTCGTCGCTGGTCGGTCCCAGATTAGCTACGATGGGCCGCTGTCCGGCCTGATCCAAGATCTGCCGGGTGGCTTCCAACCTAAGCAAGTTTTCCTCCGTGAAGCATCTGGGTCACGCAGATGGCCACGGGCTGGCGATTGGCGTAGCAAAGCTTCAACGCGCCGTCCAGCAAGATGTCCATCTTATTTTCGTCTTCCAGCGTAAAGTGAACCAATCCCAGCAGGTCCATGATGGGACGGGTGGTGCGGCCCATGGCCACCTGGGCGATGTTAAACTCTCCAGGTCCTCCCCGAAGGTTGATGAACATGGGGATGGGGACCCTGGCCGGTATGCAAAGGCTGGCCAAAGCGTTCACGCTGTTGCCAAAACCGCTGGACTGCATGAAAACGGCCGCGTTCCGCCCTACGGCGTATGACCCCACCGCAATGCCGATGGCCTCTTCTTCCCTGGTGGCCGAAACCAGGTGGAAATAGGGATCGGCGTCGATGAGGCTGGTCACCTGATGGATCGAGATGTCGGGCACGTAGGCGATCAAAGACGTGTCCCAGTTTTTCAACGCTTGAACGATGGTTTCGGCCCACGCCATGGACGAATCCCCCAATAGCAAAATCGATCCAACCTTAGCAGTGGCCTGTTTGAATGTCAAAACACATTGGCTGCGCCAGCGGCCGGTCAACCGGCACGCGGCCGTTTTTCACCGGTGCGGGTTGGCGACGCCGGATATTGCGCTTATAATCTGCCCAACCATTACGGAGGTTCCACATTGAAAATCGACCCCAAGACCTTCGAGGGATTCAACCGCGTTCTCACCGGCGTGGTGGTGCCCCGTCCCATCGCATTTGTCTCCACCATTTCCCCAGATGGCGTGTTGAACGTGGCGCCCTACTCTTTCTTCAACGTGGTCTCGTATGATCCAGCCACGGTGATCTTCTCGTCATCCCGCCGCGCGGGCGACAAGCAAAAAGACACCCTGGCCAACATCGAGAGCACAGGCGAATTCGTGGTCAACATAGTGGTGGACGACATCGCCGAGGCCATGAATATGACCGCCGCCGAATACCCGGCGGAAGATAGCGAGTTTGACATCGCCGGCCTCTCCCCCGCGCCTTCGGACCTGGTCAAGCCTCCCAGGGTGGCCGAATCCCCGGTGAACCTGGAATGCAAGCTCAACCAGATAATTTCTCTGGGTGAAGGCAGCCATGCCCACGGTCTGGTCATCGGAGAGGTGGTCTTGGTGCACGTCCGCGACGATATCATCGACGGCCACCGGATCAATCACCAACTGCTGAAACCCGTCGGACGCTTGGCCGGTAATATGTATTGCCACACCGCCGACGTGTACGAAATGGTGCGCCCCGTCTACCAGCCGGAAGCCAGCCTGCCCACCGACCGTTAAGCCAGACCCGCGCCCGGCTGGACGCAGACCGGGTCCGGCCGGCGCCGTTGCCCCTGCGATACCATCATTGGTTAATACGATCCTGCCGCGGGGAAAGCCCCTGAAGAAGGCATTCCCCCGCCTAGGAACCCTCTGGTCCTGAATTATGCGTTGTTCCCAATGCGGGTCAAACAACCCTGAAAACGCCCGGTTCTGCGGCAATTGCGGGCTGCCCGCGACCCCGCCAGATGAACCGCCGGTGGTTCAACCGGAAGAACATGGACAACACCGCCGGGAGGCTCAAACCGCCTCGCCGGTGATCTGTCCCAACTGCGGCATCACCGGAATCCCCAGGGACAACGCCTGCGCGAGCTGCGGAAACGAAATCGCCACTCGCTACGGCGCTCCGGTTTCCATCCAGCCTGCCGATTTGGCCGGACCGTTCCCAACCTCGGACTTTGAGCGCCGCGGGCTGGGCGATTTCATGTCGGAGACCATCCGGCTATACCGCCTGCATCCGCGGGTGTTTCTTTCCATCGCGGTGGTTCCCCAGTTGCCCGGCCTGGCCGGTATGGCGCTTCCGTCCTTGGCGGCGGAGGTGGTCTTTACGATCGTGGGATTGGCGCTGGCGGCCATCGCCCAAGGCGCTGTCGTATATGCCGTGGCTGCGATGTATTCGGGTGCCGCCCCCTCCGTTGCGGTATCTTTCCGGCGAGCCTTCCACCTCGGTTTAACCCTTGTGATTTGCCAGGTCCTCTTGCTGGTTCTGTTGTTTTCCTCCGCGCTCCTGATCATTATTCTGATAGGCATTCCCATGGTTCTCTATTTCCTGGTGCTGCTGGCCTTTTATCCCCAGGCGATAATTGTGGAAAAAATGGGGGTGGCCGCCTCCTTCCGGCGCAGTGCGGCCCTGGTCAAGGGGGATTGGTGGAGGCTCTTTGGCATCGGCTTCTGCTACGTTATTGTATTCGCCGTGCCGCTGGTTCTAGCGCTGATGATCTCCGGCGGGGCCAATCCCATGTTGGGCGTTATGGTTTCGGCCCTCATCGCAACGGTGGCCATGCCATGGATGTTCATCGGCGCCACCCTGGTCTATTTCGACCTGCGGCTGCGTAAAGAAGATTTCACGTTGGAAACCCTGGCCCGCGAAATAAGCGATCAGTCCCGCTGAGGAGTCGCCGATCGACTCCCGCGAATGAAAAAACCCCGGGGCTTACCGCCGCCGGGGTCAAAGTCTACAGACGCTGTCATGTAATATGTTCGCCGAGAATCGATGCGTGGGCCGCGGGCTCGATCCGTGGGCTTAATTCCCGGACGGGCCGTTGTAATCAGGCCCCCTCTCCGCTTCGATTATCTGGCCTCTTGGGCTATCCTGGTTAGCATCGTCCTGGCCCTGTCCCTGGGGATATTGGCTCTGGTATCTTTCCAGGGCCTCGTCCAGTCTTTCCTTAAAGGTTTCCAGGTTTTTTGGCATCACCATGGTCCGCCTGCCTTTGATCAAAACCACTCGCAGCCGCTCGCCAATCCCCAGACTGAGGGTCTCCACATGAGAAATATTGGAGAAATCTATGACCTTAACCCTGGGGCGTCCGTATTCGATCACCAACGCGTTTTCAAAGATCAGGTAACGCTTGGGGGTGGTTAACCAGGTATACGCCGCAAAAGCCAAACCCATTACCCCCAACTCCTGTGGCCCGCGAACGATTCCAATCACAAACACGAACAAGGAGAGTATCAATGTCAAATTGATCGGCGCCCGGTGATTGTCCCAATATAATGGTTGTGTTCCCGGCTGCTCTTGTTGCATAGCTGATATTTTATCACAAGGGAGAATGACGGTCACACCAGCCGCCAGACAAGTCGCGCCCAATCCACCGCGCTAATGGAAGGCCGGCGGGATCTGCAGGGCCTAGAAAACCGGCAGAGGGCCAGATGCTGCTTCATCGCCCTCGGTTTCTCAAAATGAGGCCGGTGGTACAATCTGGGCAACCTGGCTTCATAGGTCAGTAAGATGCGCCTGGACAACAGTGTCGCATTAAGCAGCGGAGGCGCCAGGTTTATGGGCGCCGCTGAAGCACGGCTCCTCGCAACAGAAAGGGCCAGAGCCGCGATTGGAGACATGCTCGACGAATAGGGACGGCAATCCGAGGCTGAAATCAATGAGCCGGGTAGACCGCCGCGGATCGATATCACCTGACGGCGCAAACACCCTTCCCCGCCGCCAAATATATTTTGACCGCCCATGTCGAGTCGGGCTTGATTATTCGCAACATTGCGCCGAGGTCAAAGTCCCACAAGTCATTTTGACAAAACGGCCTTACGGATTGATTTCCAAGTTGTCAGGTCATCCTTTGGTTTCATTCGGGCTGATCGCGATATCCGGAGCGCTATTGTCGTCCGCTTGCGGG
>JADFPM010000315.1 GCA_022562335.1 Chloroflexota bacterium | reverse complement strand
TCAAATAATAGGGGGGTAGGTTTGTCCGGGCGGTTCTCGAGGGAAAAATAATCGATCACCTCGCCGCAAACCGTCACTTCTTCGCCTATGTGGCTTGCAGCCTCAGTGGTAGCAACGTATTGAGCGTCACATGGGTCAGGCACAACAGCGGCGGGTTGCTGGGCATCGGTAGTAGCGCGGCAGGCGACGAGCACCACCGCAAAAATGAGGACCACGGCTCGGAGTCCGCGGTCAGCGGCCGTTGGCCAACCCCAATGCCTGTAGGATATCGGGGATCCCTTCTTTCTCTTCCTCGGTCAAGGCCCGCATCGGGCGGGACACGGTGTCGCTTTCCAGGATTCCCATCGACTTCAACGCCGACTTCATGCCCGAGAAGGCGGCCGCGTTGGGCCCGCCGCCCTTGGCGAGGGACAATCTTGTTGGCGATCAAAAGCTGGGCGTTGCATTCCTTGACGGTTTTGGCGTCTCCGGCTTCGCCGGCCTCCCAACCCCGGGCGCAGACTTTGGGCACCAGGTTGGCGATGGCCGGGATCACACCGTGGGTCCCCAACGCGCCGGAACTGGTGGTCCGGAAGACGGTCCCCAGGAACCTCATTAGATTTAGGCCGCCCTGTTCGCACAGCACATTCAGCTCCGCCAGCAATTCTCCCGCGCCGGAGCTGTCTTTGACGCCGACCACGGCGCCCTCGGCGGCCAGGGTCGCTACGGTGCTGGGAGCAACGGCGGTCTTCACCGTCTGGGGTATGTTGTAGACCCACAGGGGCAGGCCCGAGCGGTCGCTGATGTAACGGTAGTGGTCCAGCAATTCGTCCTGGGCGTGGTTGTAGTAATAGGGCGGGGTCACGGCCACGCCGTCCATCCCCATCTCCTGGACCGACAGGGCCAGGTTCAAAGAAAGCTGGGTGCTGGGCCCCGAGACGTTGCCTATGATCGGCACCCGGCCCGCCACTTCGTCCACCACGGTTTCCATGCCGGCCAGGCGTTGCTGGTCGGACATGGCGCCGAATTCGCCGGTGGTCCCGGAGACCCAGATACCGTGTACCCCGTTGTCCAACAGGTAATTGACCAGGCGGCGAAGGGAACCCTTGTCCACGGTCTCGTCGGGATTCATCGGGGTCAGGATAGGCACAATGACTCCCTTTATCTCTCGGTCAGGCATGTTTACCACCTTACATCTATTTGATTGGAAGACCGGAATGGCCGCCGGCTTTCAAAAACCCCAGGTCCGCGGGAGCGCCATTGTCTCATCAAATACCATCCGGCGGAAGGGCTTTTCCCGGACCCAGCAACACGTCTGCCCGCCGTCATAGACAATCCCCATGTCCCGACGTAACATTCGTCTCAATTCGGCGTCAATCGCCCATCGTTCCGCCTTATTCAAGGTGACTGTCAGGGAAGAGGACGATCCATGAGCATCAAATTCGGCATATTCGATCACTTGGAGCGTCTAAAGGGCGTTCCCCTGGACCAGCAGTACCGTGACCGTTTGGCATTGGTCTCCCAGGCCGACCGGGCCGGGTTCCACTGCTACCACGTCGCCGAGCACCACCACTCGCCCCTGTGCCTGGCGCCCAACCAGGCGGTGTACCTGTCGGCCGTGGCCCAGCACACCCAGCGGATCCTCTTCGGCCCGCTGGTTTACGTGCTGCCGCTGCACCATCCGGTCCAGTTGCTGGAAGAGATCAACATGGTCGACAACCTGAGCGGCGGCCGGTTCCAGATAGGCATCGGCCGGGGCACCGGGGGCGGCCAGGAATTCGCCATGTGGGGCGGGGACCCCGGCGAGAACGACGAGAGGTTTGAAGAGACCTTCCAGGTCTTGATGCAGGGTTTCACCAACGAGTTCCTGTCCTTCGAAGGGAAATACTACCAGTTCCGCGACCTGTGGATGGAGCTGAAGCCCAAACAGACGCCCCATCCGCCCTTCTGGTACGCGGGCAACCCGGTGCATGCCGCGGAGTTTGGCGCCAACTTCATCGGCAACAGCCCCATAGACAAGCTGCCCGAGATCGCCTCCAGCTTCCTGGAAAGCTGGGAACGCCAACGGTCAGAGAACGACCCCTCGCTGCCCCACGTGGCATCGCCTTTGTACGGGGCCAGCCACCAGATATTCCTGGCGGACACAGACCACGAAGCCGTCGCCAGGGCCAGGACGGCCTACGCTGACTA
>JADFPM010000071.1 GCA_022562335.1 Chloroflexota bacterium | reverse complement strand
TTTCATGATCCTGGGGTTGGCATTGTCCACCGGACGGGCTCTGGCCGATCCCGAAGAAGCTTGGAGCGTCTCCTTCGGCGGCAGCGATGACGACGCTGCCTATGCCGTGGCCCAAGCGGCCGATGGCGGATACGTGTTGGCCGGTGAGACCCGATCAGCGGGCGCCGGCGGCCGGGACGTTTGGCTGGTGAAAACCGACGCCGAAGGCAACCAGGTATGGACCACCACCCTGGGTGGGACCAATGACGACGTGGCCTACGACATACAGGCGACCCGCGACGGCGGATTCGTGATCGCAGGTAAGACCCACTCCTTCCGTACCGACGGCGAAGACACGGCAGTGTTCAGCGACTTCTGGTTGATCAAGACCGACTCTGAAGGCAACGAGCTTTGGAGCCAGGCCTACGGCAACCAGATCTTGCCCATGGCCGACGGAGGCCTGCCCACATCGGATGTAGCCTACTCGGTCCAAGAGACCGCCGACGGCGGCTTCATCATGGCGGGCCAGACCTTCTTGAAGCAGGATGACGAACCATTCCCTTCCAACCATTTCTGGTTGGTAAAGACCGGTCCTGATGGGACCGAGCAGTGGAGAAAGGTGTTCGGAGGGACCTGGAACGACGAAGCCCGAGCGGTGCGCCAAACCGCTGATGGCGGTTACATACTGGCCGGCAGCACCATGAGCGCTTCCAATGGAGAAACCACCGATGCCTGGCTGGTGAAGACCGGCGCCGACGGGAACCTGGTCTGGAGCCAAGCCTACGGCGGCAGCGGCATCGATATGGCCCGGGACGTGATCCAGGCCCCCGATGGAGGCTACGTCTTCACCGGACTGACCAACTCGTCGGGAGAAGGGTTCTCTGATTTCTGGATGGTTAAAACCGACGGCGACGGGAACCAGGAATGGGCGACGACCTTCGGCGGCTTGACCAGGGAAACCGCCCACTCAATCAGCCAGACATGCGATGGCGGTTACGTCATGGCGGGTTGGACCGAATCATTCCCGCCGGGAGACAATTTCCTGTTGGTGAAGGCCGACGCCGACGGCAATCTGGTCTGGGACCAACTCCTGGGCGATTCGGCCGGGGCATACGACATAGAGGAAACCGCCGACGGCGGATATATCATCGCCGGTTGGACCGGAAGTCTTTTTGGCCTCCGTGACTTTCTCCTGATAAAGACCCAACCGGACTGCAATGTTCCGGCGGCCTCCCGGGCCGTGGCGGTCCTGGAGAACACCGGACCCTCTTCTATCACGGCGGCGTTGGTGGGTTTTGATCCGGCGCCAGATGGCTCGCCATATGAATTTCTGTACGGCGGCGCCTTTGTAAGCGCCGACAACCCCCTGCCCCCGGGCCAACTGGCCTGCACCGTGGCCATAGAAGGATTGGCCAGCGGCAGCCGTCTGGTCCTGGATCAGATAGGCTCCTTCGATAGCCCCCTGATCGACGCGGTCACCGGGGAATTCGGCGCTCCTGAATTGGAGATTGACGTAACCACTCTGGCCTTTGACCTGGCTTACCCGTCGGCCACCGAAGGGCGGATCGCCGGGGTGTACAGCTTCGTCTTGGAGTCTCCCTGCGCCGCAGCCACACCCGCTCCCGCTCTGCCGCCGCAGCCGGCTCCAACGGCTCTGGCCGAGCTCAAGGTAATGGACTTCTTCGGTGTGGTGATATCGGTCTCGGGGGATATCTTGGTGGTCTCCATCGATGGCGAACCAGCGCAGGTGGCCGTCAACAGCGACACCAAGATCCGCCTGCCCCGCATACCGCAGGCCGGCCTGGCCGACCTCTCGCCGGGCGACGTGGTGGCCGTCTCGCTGAAAGAGGTGGACGGCCAACTGGTGGCGGATAAGATCCATCTCATACCCGGCAAGACTCAATTCCGCCATATTCCAGGTTCGGTGATCTTTTCGTCCGCTACGGAGATCACCATTCAGCCTCCGGGCAAGGGCAAAGGCCCATTGACCTTCACCATCACGCCATCCACCCGGATCAAACTCCGGGGCAATGCCTCTGAGATAGCGGTGGGTTCATTCGTAGTCGTGGGCGCGGCCAGAGACCCGGCAACCGGTGGGCTGGCAACCAACGCTTTGGAGATAAACGTCACCGGCCGCAAGATCAGGCAACCAGCCGCCGTTGCCTTACCGGCGGACCCGATCCAGACCCCATCCACGGCGGAAATCCAGGGTGTCTTCGGCGGGGTCAACCCCGATGGAAGTTGGGATATAGGCGGCAACGCCGTGTTCCTCGACGAGTCCACGTTGATCGACGATGGATTGGTGGCCGGCCAGGTCCTGGAAGTGGAGGCTGTCATACAGGAAGACGGAACCCTGCTAGCCCTGTCCATCGAAAGCGAAGATCAGAGCTTGGAAATAGCCAACACCACCAAGCTTGAGGGGGTTTTCCAGGGCATTGACGAAAGTACCGGTAACTGGATCATCAGCGGGACGGCAGTGACCGTAGATGCCAGCACCGACACCGACGGGCTGCCCGAGGAAGGGCAACGTGTTGAAGTGACTGCGGTACTCCAAGACGACGGCTCGCTGTTGGCCCGGGAGATCGAAAATGCGGGCCCCGGCCTCCAGGCCGATGCAGAGGAAAACCTTCAATTCAAGATTGAAGGGATCTTCCAAGGAATCGACCCGGCCGGGCGATGGCTGGTCAATGGCGCCGCCATCGCCGTCGACCCGTTGACACGGCTGGAAGGAACTCTCGCGGTGGGCAGCAGGGTCGAAGTCAAGGCCATCGTCCAGTCCGACGGCACCCCCCTTGCCACCAAGATAGAGGGTGAAGAGAAGGACATCCGCAAACCCAAGAACCGGGCCAAGATCCGCGGAATCATTCAGAGCATCTCCGACGACGGCACGTTGCAGATCAACGGCATCTCGGTGGCCCTCAGCGTTTTGACCGAGTCGGCGGTAGAGCCCAAGGTTGGCGACCTGGTGGCGGTGGACGCCCTGATCCAGACCGACGGGACGTTGGTGGCCAGAGAGGTGGAGACCGCCGAGGCCGGTGAACTGGCCGAACCCAGCAAGGTGAATATTGAGGGCATCGTGGACGCTGTGAATCCCGATGGCAGCATAGTGGTCAACGGAATCACCGTGGCCATCAGCGTCCTTTCGGACATCCAAATAGACCTCGCCCCTGGACAAAGCATCAAGCTGAAAGGCCTGATACGCGGCGACGGCTCCATAACCGCCCGCGAGATAAAGGGCAAAGGAAGAAAGACTGGAGGGAAATTCTCCGGGGCCAAGGTGGAAGGGCGGGTGGAACGGGTGAACCGGGACGAGAGCGGCCGGGTTATCAGCCTGGTGGTGGATGGCCTCACCGTGGCCGTCGAGGCCCTGACCGAAACTGAGATCGCGCTGGAGCCCGGCGCCCAGGTGGAAATAGACGCCATCGTCATCGACGGAAAGTTCGCCGCTAAGAAAATCGAGAGAGCCGGCAGAGGAGCATCGCGGTCCAGCAATGCAAGGAACAGGGGAGTCAAGCTGGAAGGGGCCATCGAAGCCCTGCAGACCGATAACCGGGGCAGGGTGATCAGCGTAATGGTCAACGGCATCCACGTAGCCGTGGCGGCGCTGGATAGATCCAGGGGCTCCTTGCAGGTTGGACAGACCGTGGAACTGGAGACAAACAACACGGGCGGCGTTCTCCGGGCCAGCCAGGTTAAGACCAAAAAGCCGGAAAAGGAAAAACAGAGATTCGATGAGTTTGATGTCTCGGGAATCGTCGAAGCCGTTGACCGGGACGATACCGGCATACTGCTGGCCATCGTGGTCAACGGACAAAAGTTCGCCGTTGAGGCCCTGACCAAGGTGGAAGGTGACCTGGGCGTAGGCGCCAGCGTCAAGCTAGAAGGGATCGTGGTGGACGGAGTGCTTTTGGCCAGCGAGATCGAAGGGCCGAAAGCCAAGGGCAGACCTGACAACCCCGGTTCCCAAGGCCAAGGCGCCAGCAACGGCAGGGGCAGGCCTGACAACCCCGGTTCCCAAGGCCGAGGCGCCGGCAACAGTCGAGGAAAGGCACAGACCAAGACGGAGATCGAAGACGGCGCCGGCCTGGGCACCAGCGACACGAATAAGGATAGCTCCGGGTCCGGGTCCACGTCCTCGACCGACGAGAAGGACAGTTCCGGCTCCGGGTCAGGCTCCTCCTCCGATGACGAAAAGGACAGCTCCGGCTCCGGCTCCGGCTCCGGCTCTTCCGCCGATGACGATGCTGAGGAGGCAGCCAAGCAAGCCGAGGATGACGCCAAAGACGCCGAAAAGCAGGCGGAAAAAGATGCCAAGGAAGCGGCCGAGAGCGCCATAGGTGTTTTCTACCAGGCCTAGGGCCGATCGCCTTCGGCCATGAAATGGGTTTAGACCTGCCGGCGTCATAGGCGCTGCTAACAAAAGGGCGTGGGGCCAGGCCCCACGCCCTTCACTTATTCGATGCCACGGCTTTCTCCCCCGCTCGAATCATCCCACCACCCAGATTCTTGAGTTCTTTCCCGACGATATCACCATCAAGACGGGCGGCACCGTGATCTGGGGCTCGGACTACTTCCATAGCCTCACGTTCATTCCTTCTCACCCCGCGCCGGAATTTGTGATCCCCCAACCTCAAGACCAGGGCCCTCCGATCCTCAGGCTCAACACCGATGTGTTCCTGCCCGCGAAACCGGCCGCCGATTACGACCCTACCCAATATTACAATTCGGCCGGCCTCGGACCATCCAGCCTGGGCGGCAGCAGTTGGGCGTTGACCTTCAATAACCCAGGCACATACGAATATTTCTGCGTCTTCGGTAGGGCAGGGGATGAAGGGCAGCATCACCGTCACGGTGCCCTGAACCGGCGTCACCCTCCCTAGCGGCTACTTCAAAATCCTATGCGGCCCGCTGCCGGGTCCTTCGACAAGCGCACCATGAGCGGAGGAAGCTCCACCCCGGTTCGTCCTGAACTTGTCGGAAGACATTTTGAAATGAGTCCCAGGCAGCCCAACCAGAGAATCATTCCCGGTTCGGCAAACCGGAGCCGGGGTTGGTCCGTTTAGAAAACGGCTCGCAACGGGCGATTCCGGCAGGTCTTGAGACCGGTTGAGGCAAGCAATCTAGCCCACCCGTTGGGTTGACTGTTATCTTCAAGCTGGATAAAATTCGCACCGGCTTCTGTTGATAATAGGCGTCTTGAGTTATTCCGTTGGAGAAAGGTAAATGAAAAAGTTTCGAATATTGGCCGCTCTGGTGGCGAGTCTCTTCATATTCGCCGCCTGCACCAACCAGGTAGAAGTTACCCGGGAGGTCGAGGTCACCCGGGAAGTCGAGGTCACCCGGGAAGTCGAGGTCATCAAAGAGGTGAAAGTCCCGGCGGCGATAGAGACCGCTGCTCCCGTTGGAGCACGAAATATCACCATATTGGTGGGCGCCGGGGAAGACACCGTTTCGGTCAACTCCTTCCTCCCATCCACCGCGGCCATCCGCGCCGGCGACACGGTGACCTTTAAGCTCAACCATTCCGGAGAAAAGCACACGGCATCGTTCCTGTCCGGCGGCCAGCGTCCACCGGTGGCCCTGCCCATTCCCGGCGGCGGCCCCATGGACCTCCAGATCCCTCCGGAAGTGGCATTTCCCACCCGGCCTCCGGGAGGACCGGCGGAGACCTATGACGGCACTGGAATGGTCAGCTCGGGCGTAATGTCCCACGATCCGGCGGGCCCGCCGGGTACGCCGGCCAACAACGAGTTCACCTTGACCTTCTCCACTCCCGGCACCTACGAGTACGTTTGTTTGCTCCACCCGCCCATGAGGGCCACCATAACCGTCCTGGAGGCCAACGCACCGGAAGCGCCTTCCCAAGACGACCTGGACGCCAGGGCCCAGACAGAAGAGGCCACCATTACGGCCCAGATCGAGCGGTTTGTGGAAGCGGGGGCAATCTCCCGCAGCGAGATCGGCCCCAATGGCACCGACATATGGCACGTTCAGGCGGGCACCGGCGGGTTCCCGGCCACGGCCCAATCCTTCGATTTTTTGCAGAAGGACCTCACCATCCGGCAAGGGGACACGGTCATCTGGACCTCGGAGATGTTCCACAACGTCACCTTCCACCCCGGCCGGATGCATCCCGAATTCATAGTTCCCATTCCCCAGGAGCAGGGGCCTCCTATCATTTCCTTGAACCCCGAAGTCGTATTCCCCCACAAACCCGCGGAGACGTTTGACGGCACCGGCTTCTGGAGTTCCGGAATCATCGGCGTCGATACCATGCCTCTTCCGGGCGGCAAGTCCTTCTCCATGACATTCAGCGAGCCCGGCACCTATAAATACATGTGCGCCATCCACCGGACGCTGGGGATGACCGGCACCATCACCGTCACGGAACGGGCCGTTACCCAGGCCAAAGAACAACCGGCCGCCTCCAACACCGTTCCCTTCCAGGACTTTGGCTGGGACCCGGGCACCAAGGGCGCCACCGGCCAGGTTACCTACAACCCCAGGGCCGGATCATTTAACGGCGAGGTGAGTGTGGATGGCCTTGAGCCTTCCCACGACTACAGCCTCTATTTCATGAGCGTAGGCGTTATCGGAGGCACCGTCCTCGACACCACCACCTACGGCTTCACCACCGACCTGCTGGGAGCCGCCAGCGTAACGATATCCAGGACCCTGGGCCTGATCGAGGGAGCGCCTCTTCCGGCCTACCAGGTCCATTTCCTGGTGGTGGACGAGGGCACGGATCTTGCCGACCCGCCAAACCCCTTTGGCATCAACCATCCCATCGCCCTGGCCTGCTCGTTCCCCTTGGGGTTCCTCCAAATGGACGTGCCCTCGGCCCCGACGGCATCGTTGAACGGAGACGGGGTACAATTGTTCAACTTCGGCTGGGCTCCGGACTACTCCGGGGGCACCGGATCGGTGTCCTACATTGGGCAGAACAGCCCCTTCGAGGCCACCCTGACCGTCGCCGACCTTAAGGCCAACCACAAGTACAGCGTGCTCATGATGGGCTCACCCCTCAACGGCGCCATCGAGAGCATCGAATACATCATCAACACCGACGCATCGGGCCGGGCGGCCATCGAGATCTCCCACATGTTCACGCCGCCGGAAGGCGTGCCGTTGCCGGCCTACCAGGTCCACTTCCTGGTCATTGACCGGTCGGAAACCCTGGAAAACCCGCCGAATCCCTTTGGCATCCCGAACCCAATCCCACTGGCATGCGCCTTCCCTCTGGGATTCGTTCAGTTGGGACTGGGCCCCAGGGTCCTTCCGGCTGCCGTGGCGATCCCCGCTATAGCAGGGGGCGAGGCCATCCCCCAGGACAAGGGATATCTGGTGACGGAGATCAGTGACGGCTTGTACTGGGTGACCGAAGGCACCTACCAGGCGATGTTCCTGACCACCGGCGAAGGGGTCATCGTGGTTGACGCCCCGCCTTCCATCGGGGAAAAATACCTTCAGGCCATCGCCGAGGTCACCGACGAGCCCATAACCCACGTGATCTATAGCCACTCCCACGCCGACCACATTGCGGCGGCGGGGATGTTCCCGGCAGACGCGGTCTACATCGCCCACGAGGATACGGCCGCCAACCTGGCCAGGGCGGCCGGCCCGGACCGGGCCTTCCCCTTCGGAGTGTTCGTGGGCGGATCGCTGCCTCCCGCGCCGACGGTCACTTTCTCCGATTCCTACACGTTGACCGTGGGCAGTCAGACCCTGGAGTTGGAATTCAAGGGCCCTAACCATAACCCCGGCAGTATCTTCATCTATGCCCCCAAGCAAAAAGTGTTGATGCTGGTGGACGTGATCTTCCCCGGCTGGTCGCCCTTCTTGGAACTGGCGATCACCACCGACACCTTCGAATTCATCAAGGCCCACGACGACGTGCTGGCCTACGACTTCGAGACCATGGTAAGCGGGCATCTGGGCCGGACCGCCACCCGCGAGGACGTGGAGACCCAGAAGGAGTACATCCTGGATATCCAGGCCAACGCGGCCCAGGCTCTATCGACGGTGGACTTCTTCGCCATCGCAGCCCAGACCGGGTTCGAGAATACCTGGCTGATGTTCGGCACCTATCTGGACGCAGTGTCCACCGAGTGCACCCGTCTGACCAACGCCAAATGGACGGGCAAACTGGGCGCCGCCGACCTCTTTACCCAGAGCCACTGCGACTCTGTGGTGGAGGCTTTGCGGGTAGAGTGACGACCTGTTCCCCGATAGGTTGGCCGGATAGGTTGGACGCTTGATTAAACTCCCACAGAAGGCGCCATCCGGCCCGGGGATATCTCCGCCTCTGGGCATATGCGCATTGGTCACGCTGGCCGTCATCTTGTTGGTGGCGGCCTGCGGTGGCCGTTCGACTGAAAACTCCGCCGAAATCTCCACGGAAATCCCTCCGACTGCTACAACTGCCCCGATTGGGGAAACACCCACGGTTGACCCCGCATCCGAGATCACCCAGGGCGGCCACGAAGGCGCCGAAGGCCTAGTCCTGGGCGGCGCTTCCGGCGAAGAGACTGTATACGCCGCGTCCATGTGCGGCTCCTCCGCTCCGGTGCGGGAATACAACCTGGCCGCCATCAACATTGAGATCAGCCTTAACCGCTTCCTGGACTACGATCCCTTTGGCCGGATGTTCGTCCTGGAGGAGGAGTTGGGCCGGGCCAGAAGCGAGGAAGCCCAAAACCGGCAGGCCCGCCTAGACCTGGCCGAGCCGGCGGTGTCCATTGGTCTGCAGGGAGACGCCATCCAGCCGTTGACCATCAGGGTCAACCAGGGTGAGTGCCTCCGGGTCACCCTGCGCAACGCGATGGACAATGGTGAGGCGGTCAGCTTCCACCTCCACGGCTCAGGTCTGCACCTGGCCGCCACGGGAGCGCCGGCAATCGCCTCCAACCTGTCTGCCATGGTCCCCAGCGGCGAATCGGTCACCTACCAATGGATGGTGGGTGAGGGCGAGCCCGAGGGAACCCACTATTTTCATAGTCACGGCGATACCAGGGAACAGACGGCCCACGGCCTTTTCGGCGCTCTGGTGGTGGAGCCAAAGGGCTCAGAATACCTGGACCCTTTGACCGGCGGCGAATTGACCAGCGGCTGGGCGGCGATCATCAGAGACCCCCAGGGCAGCGCCTTCCGCGAGTTCGCCATCTATTACCACGAGATCGGGAACGAGCGGTTCAGGAACTTTAACAAGCAGGGCAGGCCGGTGCCCTTTGTCGACGGTTTCACCGACGCCTACAAGCCCGGCGGCCGGGCCCTGAACTACCGCAGCGAGCCCTTCATGAACCGCATGGAGCTCCAATTCGAGACCTTTGAGTCCTTCGACCCGTCGCTGGCCTATTCTTCCTATACTTTTGGCGACCCGGCGACGCCCATAGCCCGCACCTACCTGGGCGACCCGGTCAAGCAGCGCGTGGTCCACGGCGGTTCCGAGGTCTTCCACGTGCACCATGTCCACGGCGGGGCCACCAGATGGCGGCGTCAACCCGGGACCGAGCCAACGGCCTTCGACAGCGGTTTCGACAAGTTTCCCCCGCTGCTGCCTCAGGCATCGGCCCGCACCGATTCCCAATCCATCGGCCCAGCGGAAAGCTACGACCTGGAACACGAATGCGGCAGCGGCGGCTGCCAGGAGAGCGTTGGCGATTTTCTGATTCACTGCCACGTGGCCCACCACTACATTGCAGGAATGTGGATGATCTGGCGGGTGCAGAACACGTTGCAAGACGGATTGGTGTCCCAGGATTCGCTGCCGCCGTTGCAGGAGCTTCCCGGCCGGTTGGGACTCATGGCGCCGGCGGTCACCTCCCAGGAACTGGTGGGGCGGGAGGTGGACTGGAAGGGGACCAAGTTTCAGATAGACCGGGACAACCTGGCCCATTGGGTGGAGCGCCAACTGCCTCCCCAGGGCGTCCCCAAGGGATACGACGCCTCGGTCTTGAACTGGCAAAAAGAAGGCGGTCTTTACCTCAACGAACCGGAGACGGTGGCGGTCTGGCCGGGATACAAGTCCATCAATCCCGATACGAGGCCGCCCATCTATTTCAATCCCAAGACGGGAAAACTGGCCTATCCCTTCCTGCGGCCCCATTTGGGGCAGCGGCCTCCCTTTGCCCCGAACCACGGCCCCGCGCCCTTTTTGGAGCCTATTCACTCGGGGACCAGCCCGGCCCAACCGGGGGAGAACGGCC
>JADFPM010000070.1 GCA_022562335.1 Chloroflexota bacterium | reverse complement strand
CAGGAACGCGGTTAGCTCCCTGCCGCCCGCCGCCGGTTCAGCGGCGCCGCTGGCCAAAATCAGGTCCACCACCGTGCCAAACGTCTGTAGCCGGTCCACAAAGCTGGCGGTGGCCTGGAGGGTGGCGCCCTGGGGGAGCACCGGGTCCCTGGAGAACAGATCCAGAAGTACGTTATTGTCCAAGGCGGGCAAGAAATTGATCAAAAAGGGCTGCTCAACCAGTTGGATCTCCAGCATGAGGGCCTGTAGTTCGGTTTGCAGACCACCCAACGTGTCCAGGAAATCCAGCGCTTCGGCCAATTCCGCCGCCGTCGGGGTATCCAAAGAAGTGAGATAGCCGGGATGGCTGCGGTGCAGTTGGAGTTTGTCGCGGAGATACCCCCGCCAGAATTGGAAGTTCTCCTCCTGTTGGGACTCGCCCAGCAGCAGATCAAACTGGTCAGCCAGGTCGAACAAACGTTGACGTTCCTCCCTGCCAATGGTGTCCGTTACTTCAGGGCCGATGGCCGGCGCACCGGGTTTCCCCCCGGAGTTTTCCATCGTTGAGCGCCTTTGGCGAAGGTCCAAATGCTCGAATCCCAGCCACTTGTTAGCCACCGTCCGGTCAGCGTCGCTCAACGATTGGTACCAGGCCACCGCCTGGGGCCAAGAGTCCCATGCCCCCGGCGTCAGGAACCCGCTCCAGTATTTCCAGAGTATCGGGGGCGCTAAACCCAGGCCGCCGCCGGTGCTGTACACCAGATCAGCCTCCAGGTGGTGAAACAGGGGCTCCAGGTTATCCTGGGACAGACTTGGCAGGTTGCGCAGCCTTTGCCGAAGCACCTCATGGGCGTCGGGAGGCTGGGCCATGAAAGTAAGGATGTCCGAGTGGTACTGCTTCATGGCCGGAGAGAGCTCTTCGTCGGGTGGCACTTCCCAATCGAATTCGGGAAACCCTTCCACCGGAAAACCGCCCCAATACGCGTGGCTAAGCTCGTGAATCACCCCGATGGGTTTGGCTTCACCCACTCCGGTCCACTTTTTGAACCCGTAGCTGCCGAAAAAACCGGGCTCGCCCCTCATTTGCCGCAGATCCAGGCTTCGGACGAGGGCCTTTCCGGGATCGGTGAGGCGGTACAAGAGGGCTACAGCGTCAATTCTCTGGATGACCCAAGGAGTGTTGCCGGGATGGGGAGTGGGCTGGGGTGGAGGCGGGACTGGATCGTGGACGGCCGTTTGGGTGGGAATCGCTGTTTCGGCCTGGCGTGGATTTGAGATCGGCGTGTAAGGGATCGGCGTAGAAGGGTTCGATGTGGCAGGATCAGTGGTATCTAAACAGGCGGAGAGTAAGATCGCCAGCGGCAGGATCACTGCGATGGCGGGGGCCAGAGACATGGTGACCAGCTTTGGCCGGGGAGACAAATCTATATCACCAGGGCGCCGGATTACCCTTAAACCACCTGCAGAGGCTCTTCGGAGATATCGCCTTGGTTGATGGTGAACAGCCGGACGCTGGGGTTCTCCGGTTCCATCAAAGACACCAGGATATAGCGCACGTCCGGCCACAGTTCATTGGTGCCGCCGGCGATCCGGACGTCGGTGTCCGAGGGATACGCTTCGCTGTGGGTGTGGGAGTGGTAGATCACGGTAAGTTCCCAGCCCGATTCCCCAGCTTCTTGATCCACCTTCATGATCTCCATGGGGTCCATGGAGAACCGGAAGGGGCTGGCTTCCACGTTGGTCATGCGGTAGACCTTGCTCACGGCGCCCGCGGCTCCGGCCAGGATACCGCAGCACTCATCGGGCATGGCCTCCCGGGAGTGGGCTATCATCTCATCGACAAATTTGCGTTCGATCCGTAGCAACTGTACTTCTCCAAATGACTGGCCGGTGCACGGGGTCCTTAAACGTCATCCAGGGCTTCGATTGCTTTGCGCCGCCGTTCCCTTTCCTGCTCTTTCAAGAATTTGGCGTAAGCATTTACGGCGGCTTCTTGTCCGGCGGTTTCAATGGCGCCCGGCCGTAACTCCCGGATGAAGTCGATGGCGGCTTGGGACGAGTATCCAACGTAGATCATGAACGCGGCCAAAGCGGTGCCGGTGCGTCCCAGGCCTGCCCGGCAGGTGACCACCACGGGCCGTTCCCAAGTCTCGATCTGCTCTTCGATGAACCGGGCCATGCGGTCCAGCTGCTCCACCGTGGGAGGCTGGCCGTCGGTCACCGGCTCAAACATGTCCACCAACTCCAGGGCCTCTCCGGAGATGGTATCCGGCTCCATGCGAATGATTGCCGCAATCTCTTGAAGCTTAAGAAAGGTCAGGTCCCGGCGGGTGGTGGGTCCCTGGGAAGCTGCTAAAGAGCCTTCCAAAATCCACGTAAAGTCCAAGTACGCCACGGTTCAGACTCCCTTGATCGCTATAGATAGGCCGGCGCCCAGACTTAGCCGGGACACCGGTTAACGTCGAGATTCAGGCTCATTATACTGTCGGTAAGGCTTGGGGGCTATAGCCCCGGAGATTCAAGTTGGCTTGGCCTGTCAGCCCCGGGGTCAAGGCGTTGCCTGACTTCCAGAGCATTCAGGGACGCTACTTTTATGACCTTGTTCCGGGAGGAATGCCCCTGGATAATCTCAAGCCGGCTTCGGGGTATGCCCAGGGTTTGCGCCAACAGCCGGACCACTGCCGCGTTGGCCTTGCCGTCTTCCGGCGGAGCGGTGACCCGCAGGCGCAAAATGTCTTCGCGAAAACCCAAGATCTGGTTTCCTGATGCCTTGGGTTGTACCCTGACTCGGATCGTTGTTTCCCCGAATTTTATCGTTGTTCCCCCGAGTTTTATCGTTGTTTCACCCGGTTAGGCCACGGCGGACACGCTTAATAAACCTGGTATATTAATGCCACGGGCAGGTGAGTTCATCTGCCAGCTTAGGAGGCGCCAGGTGGAGTATACCAACATCAAGTTGGACCGGGAAAATGGCGTGGCGGTCATCCGGCTCAACCGGCCGGACGCCATGAACGCGTTGAACCCTGAGCTGATCTCCGAGTTGTCCGATGCATTGACCGTGGTGGGCCAGGATCAGGGGATCAAAGCTTTGGTGATACGGGGAGAGGGCAGGGCTTTTTGCGCCGGAGTCGACCTGCTCTATTTCGAGACCGTATTTGCCCAGCCGGTGTTGATTCCTCCGTTCCTTCAAAAAATGAACGACTGCCTGATGCAGATAGAATCGCTGCCGGTGCCGGTGATCGCCGTGGTGCACGGTTTTGCCCTGGCCGGCGGGCTGGAATTGATGATGGCCTGCGACATGGCCCTGGTGGCCGATGACGCGCGGATAGGAGACCAGCACGTCAACTTTGGGCTGATACCCGGAGGGGGTTCCACCCAGAGGTTGCCCCGGCGGGTGGGAATGCAGCGGGCCATGGAGTTGTTGACCACGGGGAGGTGGCTATCCGGGTCAGAGGCCGTGGAATGGGGATTGGCGCTGCGGGCCGTGCCCGTGGAGGATTTGGACCGGGAATTGGAGACGCTGTTGGGGCCGTTGCGGATCAAAAGCCGGCCCGGCCTGGGCTGGATCAAGTCGGTGGCCCTGCGCGGCCGGGACCTGTCCTTGCGGGACGGCATTGCCCTGGAGACCATGGCCTTCGCCCAATACGTGGCCACGTCTTCCCACCCAGCCGAAGGCATCCAGGCCTTCAAGGACAAACGCCAGCCCGAATTCTGACGTGGCCCGTTGGTTCGACACTGGTTGCGGACCGGTGCTAAGATGAAATCTCCCCCGCGCTGTCTAAGGGCCGGCCGTAGAGGCATTTGATTTGTGATTTGCCCTATAACAGGTTGAGGCCTAAGCCCATGATTGGGCAGCGCCAGTCTGATAGCACCAGGGTAGATGTCAGGGCAATCTTAATTGAAGATCAGAGATATCTTAAATAACACCAGGACCATCTCCTGTGAATTCTTCCCGCCCAGGACGGCTGAGGGGATTCCGGGAGTATATCGAGCGGTGGAGCGTCTAAAACCCTTCAAGCCCGACTTCGTGTCCGTGACCTACGGAGCAGGTGGATCGACCAGGGCGTTCACTGAGGAGATCACGGCGGGGCTTAAAGAACAGCATCAATTGGAGGTGATGGCCCATCTGACCTGCGTCGCCCAGACCAAAGACGAGCTGAACCAGGTGTTGGACCGGTTGGACCGATCGGGCATTGACAACGTCATCGCGCTGCGAGGCGACCCACCCCAGGGCCAGGAAGGATTTGTGCCCGTGGAGGGAGGCTTCCAACACGCCGTCGATTTGATCAAGCACATCCGGGAGAATTTTGGCTTTGGCGTGGCCGCGGCCTGTTACCCCGAAGGACATACCGAATCGCCGGACTTGGCCACGGATCTGAAGCACACCCGGCTCAAGGTCGAACAGGGCGCCGATTTTCTGATCACCCAGCTCTTTTACGATAACAGCGATTTCTTCAAGTTGATGGACCGGGCCCGAAAGGCTGGCATAGACGTGCCCATCATCCCCGGGGTTTTACCCATTTTGAGCACGGGGCAGATCCGCCGTTTCACCGCGATGTGCGGCGCCAAGTTGCCGCCCAAGTTGGACCAACAACTGGAGAAGTATTCCGATGACGACAACGCGGTCCGGGAGTTGGGCGTGGAATACGCCACCCAACAGGTGCGCGAATTGTGGGACAACGGCGTGCCGGGTGTCCACTTCTACGTGCTCAACCGCAGTTACTCCGTCTCCAAGATACTTGAGAACCTGGCCATTCCAGGGCACTAGACGCGTTTTTGGGCGCCAGTCGCGGATAATTCGACCCAGGGGACGAAGTGCTGCGCAGGCCATTGAAAAAATATCCGAAGCATTTGTTACACTACTCTGGTGGTATGGGATTCGGCAGATTCCGAGTGAAGTAAATGGCGACTAGGAAACGGACCATCAAAACTCCTTCCAAACCCAGGCCGGTCAGCATGCGGCAAACTAAAAAAAAGGTAGCCGCCAAGCCGAAACCGCAGGTGCGCCGCAAGGGTTGATGGGGTCGGTATGGCGGTTAGTTCATATAATGACAACGTATTCATAAATTGCCCGTTCGACATTTCATACAAGCCGATTTTTGACGCTCTAGTTTTTACCATATACGACTGCGGATTCGTCGCCAGGTGCTCTCTTGAGGAGGACGCGGCAGGAGAAGCGAGGTTGACAAAAATAATCGACATCGTGTCCGAATGCCGCTACTCCGTCAACGATATTTCCCGGACAGAATTGGACCCGGCAACTGGGTTGCCCCGGTTTAACATGCCATTCGAACTCGGCTTATTCTTAGGGGCCAGAAGCTTCGGTGGAAAAGTTCAGAGGGCAAAGAGATGCTTGATCATAGATAAAGAGCAGTATAGGTACCAACAGTTCCTTTCCGATTTGTAGGGATATGACATACGCTCACATGGGAATGATCCTGTAAGCGCATCTGGGCAAATCAGGGATTGGCTTGTAGTAACTTCTCGACGCCGGCTTATCCCGGACAAAGCGGTAATTTGGGACCACTATATCGAGTTTAAAAACCGGCTCCCGGATTATTGTCGGGAGCGCCGTCTACAGGCCGGTAACTTGGTGTTCGTAGAATTTTGTTATGCGGTGACTGACATTCTCCACGAAATGGATGAAGGATAGCTTATCCATCCTGGGTGTTTTATTGATGGTATCCGTCGGGTTTTATGCTGAGCACCGGCGTTGACATAATAGAGATCCCCCGCATCCGGCGGGTCTTTGAGCGCTACGGACAACGCTTCTTGGACCGGATCTTCACCGTAGATGAGATCGCCTATTGCCGGGGCCGGGCCCCCAACCTGGCGGCACGTTTCGCGGCCAAGGAAGCCGCCATGAAAGCCCTGGGAACGGGAGTCAGGGGAGTGGGCTGGAAGGACATAGAGGTTGTCCGCCAGAAAAGCGGCGCTCCCGCCATCAAGCTCCACGGCAGGGCTAAAAGCCGGGCCCAGCGCCTGGGCATCGAGGAAATGGCCCTCAGCTTATCCCATTCCCGGGAATACGCCGTTGCTTCGGTCGTCGCCCAAAGCAATATCGAGCCGTTGACCAGACCGTGAACCAGCCCATTAACCAGACTACGAATCAGGCCGTCAAGATCGTCACCGCGGCCCAGATGACGGCCTTGGAACAGGCCTCAGAGGCGCGCGGGGTCAGCACGGACCAGCTGATGGAGAATGCCGGCTTGGCGGTGGCTCAGGTGGCCCGGGAAATGATGGGCGGCGCCGCCGGAGCCCGGGTGACGGCCCTGATCGGCCCCGGCAACAATGGGGCCGACGGCCTGGTGGCTGCCCGTCATCTACGGCGGTGGGGCGCAGAGGTCACGGCCTGTTTGTTGACCCGGCGTCCCGATCCCGACCCGAAGCTGGACCTGGCGCGGCAATACGGTGTGTCCGTTATCGATCTGGCCGGCGATGCTGATGAAATTGGCCGGGGGGAGTTGGAACGGCTCCTCAAGCGCAGCAGGTTGGTGATAGACGCGGTATTGGGGACGGGACGCGCCCGGCCCCTGGAAGGAGTGGTGAAACAGGCATCCCAGCTTCTGTCTGGATGCCGCATCGCCGGTTCCGGGCCCGTGGTCTTAGCTCTCGACCTGCCCACCGGGATCAACTCAGATACCGGAATGGTTGACCCGGCCTGTTTCACCGCGGACGTGACCGTGGCATTGGCGAATCCCAAAACGGGACTGGTGACTTTGCCGGGAGCAGCCCATACCGGCAGCCTTAGGGTGGTCGATATAGGCCTGCCCGCGGGTGTCGAAGACGGCGCGGACCTGGACCTGGAACTGCTGACCGATAAATGGGTGGCTTCCCGGTTGCCGCCCAGGCCGCTGGACTCCCATAAAGGCACCTTTGGCCATGCCCTGGTGGTGGCGGGCTCCCGGAACTACGTGGGCGCGGCATTTTTAGCATCTCAGGGGGCCGTCCGGGCCGGCGCGGGCCTGGTGACCCTGGCCACTCCCCAGAGCGTGTATCCCATGGCGGCGGCAAAGCTCACCGAAGTGATCCATCTCCCCCTGCCGGAGGACCAAGACGGGCGGTTTCACCCCGATGGGGTTGCAACGCTGCGTGAAGCCGGCGGCCGTTATTCCGCCATGCTGGTGGGCTGCGGTTTGGGGAAATCAGCCGGGACGTCCGGATTCGTGGAAAGATTGCTGCTTGACGGACCGTTAGATGGAGCGATAGATCGGCCGGGCCGGGCACCGCCGGTGATAATCGATGCCGACGGGTTGAACAACCTGGCGCAACATGCCGAGTGGTGGCGGCGTCTGGGCCGCCCGGCGGTGGTTACGCCCCATCCCGGAGAGATGGCGACATTGACCGGCGGCGCTATTTCCACGGTGCAAGAGGATAGGGTTGCCACGGCCCGGCATTGGGCGGGAAGTTGGAACGTTGCCGTGGTTTTAAAGGGCCCTTATACGGTGGTCAGCGATCCCGATGGGTTGGCACGGATAGCGCCCTTTGCCAATCCTGGTTTGGCGTCGGGCGGCACCGGCGACGTGTTGAGCGGAATCATCGTTGCATTGTTGGCTCAAGGTTTGAGCACGATGGATGCCGCTTGCTGCGGGGTTTACCTGCATGGCCTGGCTGGGGAATCCGTGAGGCGCCGAATAGGAGATACCGGCGCCATCGCAACGGACCTGGTCCAAGAGTTGCCCGAAATCATAGATCGGGTCCGCCATCCCAATGGGCCAAAAAGAATTGGAGAAACGGGCTAGTTTTCATATAATTTTGATATTTTAACCAACCGTTGAAACTAAGCGTTATGTTATACTCGGACCAAATAACCTCATATAGTAAGTATCAATATATCAGGGGTTGTATTAGCATTTGAGGTTTTTGGTTAAAGCATCGATAGGGGACACCACACCGCCCTGTAAGGCGGGTGCGGGAAAAGGAGGGTCCCCGGGTTAGGGGAAGGGATCATGGCGCTGGATCTATTTTTAGAAACTCTGGCAGACTTGTCCAATCAAGTGGAGGCGGGGGACTTCATTGAGTTATCCGACCTGACACCTGAGGAGTTGGGGGCTTTCGCCAGGGTCTGGTTTGACATCCCCTTGGAGCGCCAACGTTGGATAGTCGGCAGTTTGGTGGAGGCGGCGGAAGATAATTCGGATATGGATTTCATCGCCCTGTTCAAGATGTTCCTGAAAGACCAGGATGAAGAGGTATTGGAAAAGGCGATGGAAGGCCTGTGGGAACATGAGGACCGGTCCATAATCTCCGGCCTCATTCAGATCCTCAGGTCTGACAAAAGTTCCTCGGTCCGATCGGCTGCGGCGGTTGCCCTGGGCAAATTCCCGGTTCTGGTCCAGGAAGGCAAGCTTCTTCCCAAAGATGGCGAAAGCATCCACGAGTCGCTGATGGAGGTGCTGAAGGACCCAGACCAGCACATGGAGGTCCGGCGGCGCAGTCTGGAGGCAGTGGCCCCCTTCAACACCTCTGACATCAAGGAACTGGTTTCTTGGGCGTACGAAAGCTCCGATATAAAGCTCAAGTCCAGTTCCATTTATGCCATGGGCCGTACCGGTGAGACCACCTGGCTGCCCATCCTCATCAAAGAGCTGGACAACCGGGAACCCACCATACGCTATGAGACCGCCCATGCCTGTGGCGAACTGGGCGAGGAGGACGTGGTTCCCCACCTGATACCGTTGCTTCAAGACGAGGATTTCCAGGTCCAATTGGCTGGAATAAAAGCATTGGGCAAGATCGGCGGCCCCCTGGCCAAAAAGGTTTTGCTCCATTGCGTCAAAGAGGGCGATGCCGTTTTGGAAGACGCCGCCAGGGACGAGTTGCAAAACATAGAGATGCTGGAAGACCCCATGGCTTTCTCCTCGGAGGCTTAACCAGAGGCTGGACCGGCAGGCCAGCGGGTTTCGGCCGCCGTAACGAACGGGCTTCGTTTAGACAACCTATCCCCATTCACCCCGGTTAGCTTTCCTGTCCCCCGAGGGTTCTTATGGAGGTTTTTTCTGCCTCAACTGACCCCATCCCAAACCCGGATGTTGGCCGCGGCCCGGATCGGCCACCTGGCCACTGCCGACGAGGCGGGCGCGCCCCATGTGATCCCCGTTTGCTTCGTGCTGGAAGGCGATGTCATCTATTCGGTACTGGACCAAAAGCCCAAGCGCACCGCCCTGAACCGGTTGCGGCGGGTGAGGAACATCCTGGCCAATCCCCAGGTGGCCCTGGTGGTGGACCACTACGAAGAAGCCTGGGACCGGCTTTGGTACATCCTGGTCAGGGGCCGGGCTGAACTGCTGCTTGAAGGCGGCGAACGGGTCAAGGCCATCGGCCTGCTACGGCAGAAGTATGACCAGTACCAGGACATGGACATCGATGACAACCCGGTGATCAAGATCGTCATCGGCGGCACCGTGGCCTGGGGGCTGGACTCCGGCGGCGATCGGCTCCCCGCTTGACACCGTTCCCACGCCCCTCCTAAACTTGCCTCTCGAAGCCCGGTTGCTGCATGGACGGGGACAGATATCCTCCGTGCCTGATTGAGCTTGCCATCGCACCTTTGGGAGGCAGCCATGAACGGTGTTACCGCTATAGCCAACATATTGAAGATGGAGGGGGTGGATTTCGTGGCCGTGATGCCTACGAACCCCCTCATCGAGGCCATTGCCGTCGCGGGCATCCGGCCCATCGTATGCCGTCAGGAAAGGACCGGGATACACATGGCCGACGGCTTTTCCAGGATCAATAACGGAAAACGGACGGGTATTTTTCTGGCGCAGAACGGCCCCGGGGCCGAAAATGCCTTCAGCGGTGTCGCGGTAGCCTATGCCGATTCGGTGCCTATCCTGCTGCTGCCGGCCGGCGCCCCCCGGGACCGCCAGGGGACCCACCCGTTTTTCAGCCCTGCCAAGAGCTACGAGACGGTGACCAAATGGTCGGAAACCATCAACGCGGCCAACCGCGTGCCCGAACTGATGCGGCGGGCGTTCACCAAGTTGAGGGGAGGCCGGCCCGGCCCGGTGCTTTTAGAGATACCGGCGGACGTGGCGGTGGAGGAATTGGACGAGGTGGATTTTGATTACGAAGTTCCGGTTCCCGTCCGCTGCGCGGCCGATCCCGAGGCCGTGGCCCGCGCCGCTACTCGCGCGCGTTCCGGCGAGGGAGCGCAGATGGTGGAGCTGCGCTACTTCCGCCGCCTGGGGCACGCGCAGCATGA
>JADFPM010000069.1 GCA_022562335.1 Chloroflexota bacterium | reverse complement strand
CGGGCGGTCGGAGAGTGCCCGATACCGACGGCCGCCACCTTACCTTTGTGTTCCCAAATCCCCAATCCCTCCGTGAATCGATGCATGGAAGCTGGAGCATTCTGGGTGGTCATTGTTCACTCCTTAATATGCGGGCTTTTAAAAATCATGGGTTAAACCGGGCTAGCTTACCACCCGCCACTCGGGCACTTTTTGGCCGTTTGCCGTCGCCTCAAACACGACCTCTACGCTGGCCCCCACTGGGACCTGGTCCACCGGTGTTCCGGGGAGGTGAGAGTACATCTGGATATCTGGGTCGTCGTCCAACATGATCACCGCCAGGTTGAACGGTTGATCGTCCTGAAGCAGTTTGATGGGGCAATCGTAGACCACCCCGTAGTTGTATATCTTGCCGCGCCCGCTCATCGCCTTCCATTCCAGGTTGTCCCCGGACCCGCATTGACCACAGGCCGCCGCCGGCGGATTCTGGAGCCTGTTGCAAGATTTACAGTTCTGGATGACCAGCCGTCCGTCGTTGGCGGCGTCCCAAAATGGTTTGGTCAATTCATCGGGTATCACACCCTGCTTTACCATATCTCCCCTCCATGATCGTTGGTTTCCATAGCGGAAGCCCTTGAGCGAAACTGATGATGAGAGCTTTACCTGGTCAACCATATTCACATTTTGGGCATATGTCAAAATGTCTGGAACGAAGCCTCCATGAAAGTGCACCAGGAGGCAAGAAAAGGTAATGTGGACCGGCATGGCATATCTCACATCAGACTTCGATACAATTAGATAAAACCCGTGGATAAAACCCGTGGATAAACCCGGCTAACCGGAGATAAGGAACCGCTTTGTTGACCTGGCTGCTCACCAACCGCTGGCTGCTCCGGGCGATCTGGCTGCCCTGGATCCTACTGCCCTATCCGCTTCGTAAGCGGGCTACCACCGCCGGCCTCTGGGCGCTGCGATCACTGAAGCGGCCGTCAGGGAAACCTGGACAAAACGAGCAACCCGCTCCAACGCCGGCCAAAAAGCTTTTCACCCTTTCTTTCTGGGGTGTGCCCCGAATAGTGCCCGAAAAATACATCTTGACAGTAGATGGAAGGGTTGACTGCCCATTGAGCCTGTCCCTGGACGATCTTAGGGATCATCCCGCCGTGGACCGGCAGGTCACATTGGACTGCGTTGGCGGACTTCAGAATATCATCACCGCGCGGGGCGTGTCTCTAGCTGTTTTGCTAGAACGAGCGGAAGCCATGCCGGATGCGGCCACGGCCATTTTTCATTGTGCCGACGGCTACTTCACCACCCATCCTGTGAAGGACCTGCTGGAGACTGAAGCGTATTTGGCCTACGCGATCAACGGCCAGGAGACCCCGGCCCACGGCTTTCCAATGCGCCTGGTGTCCCCGGGCAAATACGGTTACAAGTGGGCCAAATGGGTGGTCCGCATAGAGCTGGTCTCGGGCTCGCCAATGGGGTATTGGGAACAACGTGGTTTGCCCGACCGGGCGTGGGTGGGCGACCTTCGTTGAACAAGTCCGGGCGATTTATCATCGGCCCCATGAAACCCAGCTGAAAATCAAGCGGCACCTCAACCACCGGGGAGACACCGCCGAACTCCACCTCAACTAGGTGTCGTCCCTTGCCATTCACCGTCGTTGACACCCTGCCATCCTTGGCCTTTCACCATTAACCAAGCGGTCAATCGACCCTATCAACGGGGAAGCCTGGACCTGAGGGGCGGCATATCATGCTGTCAGGCCGTCCCTGGCCTTTAGGTCCCGCTTCGCCGGGGCTCGCTTGAATTTAGGAGTGGTAGACATGGGTGCGCTGTTAAACGGGATAAGGAATCCTTCCACCGGCGGCCGCTGTCTGAAAACTTCCATCCCAGGGAAAAACCCAGTAGCCGCGCTGGTCTTACTCATGATATTCGTGCTGGCCTCGTCGCTGGGTTGCGGCTTGATCGGCGGCGGCGATGAAGAGGCCGAGGCTGACGCCGGGGACCAACTGAGGGCGCAGATCCAGGCTGAGCGGGCCAACGAGGCCGCGGAATCCTCAAACACGGAACCCTCAGCGGAATCCGGGATGGACACGACCCCCACCGCGGCGCCGGCCGAAATTCCACCGGCTCAACCGGAGGAAGTGGGTTCGGGCGCCACAGGGCCGGTGGAAGACGAAGAGCAAGCCCGAAACCTGGCCTGGGCCCACATCAGCCAGTGCATCACTTTTAAATCCGCAGAACTGAACGCTATCCTGATAACCGGTAACTGGTTCGTCAATGGGACCGGCCAAGCGTCTCGCGACTATGGGTTTTGGAAGATACCATCGGCCACTGCCAAGGTGATTCCCCACGACACCCAAGCCCGCAGATGGGAATCCGCCATTACGTCCCAATGCAGCCCTGAATCCATGGAATCGGTTCCCACTCAAAGCCGGGTGGTATCCAGCGCCGCCGAGGCCGGCACTGCCGTTTGGTCCTATCTGGTCCAATGCATCCCAACATTATCGACCGAGCTATTTAAAGCTGTTTACGATCCCGCAAATGGACGATGGGTGGTCGTGACCAGTCCGGACCAACCCAACAAGCTGGGGACCTGGACGGTAAACCCGGATACCGGCGTGGTGGCGCCCCATACCGAGCCGGCCCGGCTGTGGGACTCGGCGGTCAGATTGGGTTGCACCGCGGAAGTGGTGGGACCGTTGCTTCAGCCCACACCCGTGCCGGCGCCCACCGCCGTGGTCATAGAGATCTCGGCGGCCGTCACAAATCTGTGGTCCTATATCGTGAAGTGCGAATCCGGCCTCACGGTGGAGGACTTGCAGGCGACCTGGAACCCGGTCAAAGAGGAGTGGATCGTCATCACCGCGCCGGACATCGAGGTCGACTACGGCGTTTGGACGGTTCGCCCCGACGGCAGCATTTCCCCCAGCAACAAAGAGGCAACCAGGAGGGACCAACTTTCCATCAGCGGCGGTTGTTAAACCAACATTCCCCAGAGCGGGCCGGCATCCCCGGCCCCTTCGAACGTAAGCACGATCACAAACAGAAAGTCATCCATCGGGTGAACCGCCTCTAACCAAGGAGGTGACTGGCCATCCGCTCCAATTCCGATAGGGCGCCCGCCTCGTCCGCAGCGGTGACCCGAACCACCACACCGTCTGCGCCGGCTTCTTCAAAACGTTTGATCAGGTCCCTTTCGGGGTTCTGCCCGTGGACCGTGATGGTGATGGATCCGGGGTCCCGGTCCGCCGCCTCGGCTAATTCCGAGAGGGCTGCCCTGGCGCCTTTAACATCTTCGGGCGTCACGCGGATGGGCAACCAACCATCGCCCCAGCGGACCACCCTTTTGAACACATTCTTGGCGGACCCTCCCAGAAGCACCGGCGGGTGGGGTTTCTGGGCCGGCTTGGGGTTGCAGCGGACCGGCGGGAAATCCACGTAACGGCCGTGGAACTCCGCCGGGTCCTTGGTCCACAACTCCTTCATTGCCAGCACGTGCTCCCTGGCCTGGGTCCAACGGTGATCGAAATCCACCCCCATGATCTCGCTCTCCTCCCGGAACCAGCCGGTTCCGATACCAAAGAGAAACCGCCCGCCGGAAATGGCGTCCAAGGTGGATATCTGCTTGGCCAGGTCAAGGGGGTTGTGCTCGGTCACCAGGCAGACCCCGGTGCCGAGTTTCAGTGTTTTGGTCGTCGCCGAGGCGCGGGCCAGGGCAATGAACGGGTTGACTTGGTAGGCCATGGAATCGGGCACCATGCCGTCGGAGCTGCCGGCATATTTGGTTTGGTATTCCACCGGGATCACTGGATGCTCCGGCAGCCAGATGGAGTCAAACCCCAATTCCTCTACTCTCTGGGCCAGGATCCCAATATCGCCGTGTTCTGTTGCCAGACCGCTGATTCCAATATCCATATCTGTCAATCAACCTGCCGGCAACCTGCCGGCCCAAAGTCTTTCGGGTGAATTTGGGGAGCCCCTGATACAGCGGGGCTGTGTTAGAGCCTACCCGAAAACCAGGGATGCGTCCAGGCGGGGCCTCAATACTGGCGGACCCAACCTCAAGGAGGTCGAAATCTTGCCTGATGCCGATAAGTATACTATAGTATACTTTTCTACCTGCCAAGGGGGGTTGACCATCATGCAAGCAAGTTCAACGGGCATTGGTTTTCGATACCGCGCCGTGGCGGAAGAACTAAAAGCGCAGATCATCCGGGGTGTATACAAACCGGGAGAACGTTTTCCGCGGCAGCATGATCTGGCCGCCGAACACAACGTCGCCTTCGCCACGCTGAAAAAGGCTTTGGACATCTTGGAAAAGGACGGGTTCGTGGTCCGGCGGATTGGCCGGGGCACCTACGCCGCGCTGCCCGAATCCTCCCGACCGACCGCCCTGGTCATTGACAACGACGAGGCCATTTTAGACATGTTCACCGATGTGCTGGGCACCGGAGGCTGGAAGTGCGTCACCGCAGATTCCGGGCCCGCGGCCCTGAACCACCTCCAGCAGTCCCAGTTTGACCTGGTCTTTTTGGATTTGATGATGCCGGTGATGAACGGCGCCGTGGCCTTTAGGGAGATTCGTAAACTTGACCAAGAGGTGCCCGTGGTGATCATCACCGGATACCCCGACTCAGATCTGATGAGTGAAGCCCTTCAAACTGGGCCATTTGCGGTTATGAAAAAACCCTTTTCCTTAAAAGACCTTCGGTGGATGCTCAGCCACTCGGTCCAGCGTTCCGCTAACGCCGCCATGTCTTAGACACCGCCCGCGAATCAACCCGCCGGCAGGAATTTTTCTGGTGCTCCCTGTTAAAGCCCTCCTCCAGTTCAGGTTCCCGGCAGTTCAGGTTCCCGGCCAGCGCCCTAGGGAAAACCCTTGCCAATGGACCAGGTAAAGGGCTAGCCCTTTTTTAATCCCCGAAATCACCCGTTTGGGTGATGCGGCTCCCAAACCATACTAGGTATTGTCGGTGGGAGAACGGGGGGGTAACTGTATGAACAATTTGGTTTTTAATCATTGAACGGGGTTCACCGCAAACGGTGAGGGCCCACAAATTGGGACGGAACGTCCTGAAACAGAAGGAGTTTTTGATCATGAACCGAATCATTCGAGGTCAACGAAGGATTGCCATCACCGCCGTACTGGCGGTCCTAATGGTGGCGGGTATGGTGGGGCTGTCTGCCCCATCTTTTGCTACCATCACCCACGGCTCCGACGTGTGTCCCGAGTTCAGCAGCGAGTTCAGCAGCGAGAAGGGGTTGCTCCCCGACCTGCAAACGGTGGTGCCCACACAATTGAACATCCAAAACTCCCACCAGCGAGAAATCCTCCGGTTTAGCAACGGCATCGCCAACCGGGGAGCCGGCGACTTGAGGCTGCGTCCGGAACCGGTGCCCGGAGGGATCAATGAGACCACCGACGGCTGCCAGGAAATACTGGACGCGCCAGCCTTCGGACTGGCAAATCCAGAAGAGCACATAGTCAGCCAGCATCTGGCCAGCACCTTCGAGTACCATCCGGGGCACAATCACTGGCACCTGGGTGACGTGGCCCTCTTTGAGATTCGACTGGCCAAACACAACGACACCGGCACCGGCGGCAAATACGGTAAGGTCTTCAACAACGACCGGGGCGATTCGGTGTCTTTCAAGTCCACCTTCTGCCTCATCGATTGGTACAGACTGGAAGCAAATTCGCCGACCTCCCAGCGGACCTACTTCGCCTGCGAAGCCAGTTTCCAGGGGATCGCCCCCGGCTGGGTCGACCAATACCACCAGTCCACCGAAGGCCAGCAGCTGGACGTGACCGGCGCGCCGGAAGGTGTCTACTACCTGGTCAGCACCGCCAATCCGTCGGGCGCGTTCCTGGAGACGGACTTAACCAACAACACGGCCTGGACCAGCTTTGAGTTAAGCCGGGACAGCAAGGGCAACCCCAAGATCAAGATAATCAGCAACTCGCCTTGCGACACTCCCAACATGTGCGGGGAAGGTATCCCCAACCGGTAGCCCGGATATTAGCCTTAAGAGTTAGAAAATGGACGCTCTGAAACGTCAGTTCGCAACTCAAGCCACGCCTCGTGCGCATCGAGCCCGGGGCGTGGCGCCCACTTTGGCCGGCGGCAAAAGACCAGGCTGGAGAGGATGGCTGCGGCACTCCGCCACCGTCGTGATCCTGGTGCTGGCCTTGGCCGTGGTGACGGCCTGTGGAGGCGCCCCAAAGCCAGAAAACTCAGCAAACCCACCCCAACTTTACATTTACAACTGGGAAGATTATTTCGCTCCTACCACGCTGGAGGATTTCGGCAAGGAGATGGGAATCGAGGTGTTCCTAGACACCTTCCAGAACGAGGACGAAATGCTGGCCGGTCTCCAGTCGCGTCCCGGTCACTACGACGTGGTCTTCGTCGCTGATTACTTGGTGGCCGAGCTAGTGGGCCGCAGCCTGCTGGAGCCGCTGACGCTGGAGAACATCCCGAACATTAAGCACGTAGACAGCCGCTTCCTTGACCTCGGCTTTGATCCAGGTAACAAATATTCGGTGCCCTACGTGTGGGGTACGACGGCCCTGGCGGTCAACACCGCCAAAATCCCGGAGAACTATGATACCTGGGAGGTGATGTGGGACCCAGCCTACGCCGGCCACATCGCCATGATCAACGATCCCCAGGAGGTGCTGGGGGCTACCTTGAAGCTATTGGGCCATAGCCTCAACTCTCGGGACCCGGAGCACCTGGCTCAAGCCCGGGAGAAGATGCTGGAGCAAAAGCCCCTTCTGGCGGGATACATGGACTCCATCAGCATCCGGGATAAATTGATTACGGGGGAAATTTGGGCAGCCCAAGTTTACAACGGAGAAGGGGTGTGGGCGAAATCCAAAAATCCAGACGTGGTATTCTTGGTCCCCAATGAGGGAGCAGCCATCTGGCAAGACAACATGGCCATCCCTTTGGGAGCCCCCCATAAAGCAGAGGCCCAGAAATTTCTCAATTACATTCAACGTCCTGAGGTGGCCGCCGCCAACAGCAGCTACCTGTACTACGCCAACACCAACGTCCCGGCATTGGAATTGACCCCACCTGAAATCTTGCAAGACCCCGCGGTCTACCCTGACAAAGCGTCCTTTGAGCGCAGCGAATACTATTTGGAACGGACACAGGAATTCAACGAGTGGCTCAACCGGATGTGGTCGGAGTTGACCGGGCCCTAGCATTCACATCGCAGAAACCATGGCAAGAACAAGAAGACGGATTGCGCTGCCCCAAAATCTGAGGGCCAGAATCATTGCCAGCCTGGTGGCTGTCGGCCTGCTTCCGATTCTCGTGGCTTTGGCCCTGAATATCGCCCAGTCCGGCGGATCCCGGGGTGTGGTCGACGACCATTTCCAACTGCTCATCGGAAACACGTCAAATGGAATCAAGCAGTCCCTGGAGCGAGGCGGGATCCTAACCCAAATGGTGGCTCAAGACCCCGTGTTGCGGGACGCCGATTCCGGGCGTGATGAACTGGAAGACCGGCTGGTTTATTTCAACGGGCTGCTGCCCCAATTTCATCACCTGACCGTGGTCAGCCGCTCGGGCACGGTGTTGGCATCCAGCACCTACAACTACCGGGGCGCCTGGGAGGTTCAGGGGGTCTTTCGCGCCGCCTCCGCCGGCCAGCCGGCGATTTCTCCGGCCCACTTGAGTTTGAGGTCCCAGGAGCCGGCGGTCACCTTTGCAGCCCCTGTGGAAACGGTCCCCGGCCAGGTAAGCCGGGTAGTGGTTGGTGAGCTCTCCATCAGCTCCATCACTGGCCTGGCGGTAGGCCTCGACGTGGGGGAGGGTAGCGAGACCTTCGTTCTGAATTCCTTGGGACAGATCATCGCCAGTCCCCAGCCAAACCAATTGATGCACACCAGAGATGTCAAAAATGGCCAAAATGTCGACAGCCCCACGGTACTCAAGCTGGCCAGTGACCAGGGGGAGATGCTCTACGCCATGGCGCCAGTGACGGTCACCGGCATGACCGAGAGCTGGCTGGTGGTACTACGGGTCCCGACGGCGCAAGCATACGCCTACGTCAACCGCACCACGCGCCTCATGCTCTTCGTCGCCCTGGGCGTGGTGATCCTGGTCATCGTGGTGAGCCTGCTGCTGGGAGAGTCGATCAGCCGGCCGGTGAGAAGGGTGATAACCGCAGCCCGGGGAATGGCTACGGGGGATCTGGCTGCCAGGGCGACCGTGTCACAAGGAGGCGAGGTGGGCGAGTTGGCCCGTTCCTTCAACTCCATGGCCAACGAATTGGAGACCAGGATTCGGTATACCGATAACATCGCCGAGAGCATGATTGACAGTTTGATGGTGACAACCCCCGAAGGCATCATCCAACGGGTAAACAGGGCCACGCTGGATATGCTGGGTTACGAAAAGAACGAGATCTTGGGCAAACCTCTGGGAACGATCCTGCGAGAGGGTCCGGATTCAGGACGAGAAATCCTGGCGATGTTGGACAGTTCGGGCGCCGTCGGAGAAACCGAGACAACCTATCTGACCAGAGACCAGCGGCTAGTTCCGGTATCCTTTGCAGCTTCATCGATGCGGGACGGAACGGGCAACATCGAGGGAATCGTTTGCGTTGCGCAGGACATCACAGAGCGGAAGAGGAGGCAGGAGGACCAACGGGCCATAGAGTTAAGGGCCCTGGCCCAGTCTAAACTTGCGACCCTGGGAGAGGTGGCCACCGGCCTGGCCCACGAGATAAACCAGCCGCTTACCTACATAAGCACCATCGGCCAGGTCATACTGGAAGACCTGAGGGTCAACCAGTTCGACCCGGTCCGGGCGGAATCTCAACTCACTGAATCTTACCGGCAAGTCGGCAGGATCAACCGCATCATTCAGCATCTTCGCATCTTTGGCAGGGCCGACGACGGTGAAATGGCTCCCGTGGATCTCGAAACCACACTGGACAATACCCTGCTCTTATTGGGCCAAAGGATACGTCTGGCCAGCATCAACCTGGTCATCGAGGTAGCTCCCAATACTCCCAATGCCATCGGCAGCGCCAACCAACTGGAGCAGGTATTCATCAACTTGCTTCAAAATTCGGTTGACGCCCTCGAAGCGAGCCCGGCGGGGGGCAATATCAAAGTGAAGCTGGGGGAATATCCCTCCGAAGATTTGGGGAGGCCTTCGGTGCGTATAGAATTTTGCGACGACGGCAGCGGCATATCCGAGGAAAACCTCGGCAAGATTTTCGACCCATTTTTCACCACAAAACCCGTAGGACAGGGCACCGGTCTGGGCCTGTCCATCGTATACGGCATCATCAGGGACCACGGCGGGACCATCACTTGTGAATCGGGGTCCACCACGGGGACTCGGTTCATCATCACACTACCAGCAGAGGGAGGGGACAATGTCTAATCCAAGCGTTCTGGTTATTGACGACGACATCGCGGTCCGGGAAGCGATCAGCGCCGGTCTGCGCCAGGAAGGTTATGATCTGCTATTCGCCGAGAACGGGGCCGACGCTCTAGACGTCTTGAAAGGCGCCACTCCGCGCGTCGTGATCCTTGACCTGAAGATGCCTGTGATGGACGGCTTGGAGTTTCTCTCGAATCTCCAGCTAAAACCTTCCGACCCATTTTCGGTGGTGGTTCTTACCGCCCACGTGGATGACGAATCGGCCGCGGCCTGTTTCAAGGCGGGGATCAGCGCCTTGATCAAAAAACCCTTTACCCTGAATGAACTGCGGGGAGCGGTGCAGACCGCCATCGCAAATAGAGAGCATTCGCAACTATTCAAAGAAATGTTGATCGAGCGGGTGGCCGGAGAAGTCCTCCAGGATAAGATTTCGCAGCGGCTGGACGTCCTGGGCAAATACCTGCAGGAGCTGGCCAAGTTGCAGCGAAAGGCCACCAATACCGGTGAGATGGGGTTGGGATCTGAAATCGATGATTCTTTGGAATCGACCGAACTCAACGGATCGGGGCCAGACACCGATCCCTCCAGCAAGGGATGATGCCGCAGCGCCCATGATTCCCGGTCACCCGGCTCCGGGGCGATCCTATCCCAAATCGGCTGCCTTATCGGCCTCTCGGCGGCGCCTTCGTTGCCGGTCTTCGTGGGTCAGGTCCTTTTTGCGCATCCGCACGCTCAGGGGCGTCACTTCCACCAGTTCGTCGGTCGATATGAAATCCAGGGCCTCTTCCAGACTCAACTTCACCTGGGCATTCAAGCGTTTGGCAATGT
>JADFPM010000314.1 GCA_022562335.1 Chloroflexota bacterium | reverse complement strand
CAGGAACGGGGGGTGATCCTGGGCGGTGCCGCCGCCAAGGGCAACATCGGTTACGCCATAGGATGGTAGGAGAGGAGATATGCCGACACCCAAGCTGACCTTCGGCTGCGGTATGGCGGTTGATGAATATGGGGACGTACCCGAATTCGCCCGCAGGGCAGAATCCCTCGGTTTCGACCGTATCACCATGGGAGAGCACCTGATGGACGGAAATCCCCCCAGGCCCACGGTGCTGGGCCTTCCAGCCATGGCGGCCGCGGCGGGAGCCACCCGGACCATCCGGGTGATGACCGGTATCGTAATCGCGCCCCTGTACGACCCGGTGCTCCTGGCCAAAAGCGTAACCACCGTGGACGTGGTCTCGGGAGGACGGCTGGACTTCGGCATCGGCATCAGCGGCCAGAGGGGCACCAAGATAGAATTTGACGCCGTGGGAGTTTCGGTCCGCACCCGGGGCCGGCGCACCGACGAGATGTTGCAGGTGATGAAACGTCTGTGGACCGAAGATCATGTCAGCCACCACGGTGATTTCTTTGATTTTGACGACGTGACTTTGCTCCCAACTCCCACGCAAAAGCCCCATCCGCCCATCTGGGTGGCCGGGCGCAGCGACGCCGCCATGCGCCGGGCGGCGGCCTTGGGCGACGGCTGGTACCCTTACCTGTTCACCGTGCGCCGCCTAAAAGCCAGCAACGAGATGATCAGTCAATACGCCGCCGAGGCAGGCCGCGATATGAGCGGTTTCCACTGGGGACTGAACCAGCCAACGTCCATAGGACCAGATAAGGACGCCGCCTTTGCGGTGGCGGTGGCCAATGTGGGGGAACGCTACGTGACTGCGGCACGAAGCGCCGAAGACATTGCCCAGGCGCTGTGCGTATCCGGCACACCCCAGGACTGCATCAAAGCGATAGAAGACCGGGTGGAAGCCGGCGTGCGGGATTTTAACTTCGGCTTTCTGTCTCCGGATATAGGCGGGCTGTACAGCCAGATGGAGATGTTCTCCAGCCAGGTTTTGCCCTACTTCCGTTAATAGCAAAGGCCATGTTGTCAAAGAGGCCAGATCATTGACAATCAAGGCCGCCCAACTACAATGGCCATGGCGTCCCCAATGGCAAAAAAGAAGCAACCTAGAGTGGAGTTCGCATGATCACGAGATTCGGCAGCCTGTTCGCGGGCAACGTGGACCTGGACAACATCGGTTTTGAAGGAACCGCGGTTAACGACCGGTGGCTCTCGGACCAGCATTTGACCACCGTCTTCGATAAGTCCCTTTCCTTCGCCAAGATGATGGACGACCTGGGGTACAGCACTTTCTGGTCGGCCGAGCATCATTACCAACGTGAGGGCTACGAGTGCATCCCCAATCTGCTGATGCTGTACGTGCACCTGGCCCACCTGACCAAAAACCTGAAATTCGGTTGCGGATTCAACATCGCCCCCATGTGGCATCCCCTGCGTCTGGCCGAGGATTTCGCCACGGCCGACCTGCTCACCGGCGGCCGGGTGATCTTCGGCGTCGGCCGCGGCTACCATTCCCGAGAGGTGGATACATTTGGTTCACCCAGCACCATCACGGACAGCGACGCCAACCGGGAATTGTTTGAAGAACAGGTGGATATAATCTTCAAGGCCTTCAACAACGAGTCGTTCTCTCACCACGGCAAGTATTACGACCTGCCGGCCGAGGTCCCCTACCGGGGCTACGACCTGAAGGAGTTGACCCTGGTCCCCAGGCCCAAGAACCTGCCGGTGGAATGCTGGCAACCCATCGTCAGCGCCGGCCAACGGGCCATGGACTTCATGGTGAAACACGGCATCAAAGGCATCGTGGGCGGCGGCGCAGCCACCGGTGGCGCCGGCAGTGAGGTGCTGACTCGCTGGCAGAAAACATTGGCCAAGGCCGGACGGGAAACCGAGTTGGGCGGAGATCTGATCATCGGCATCTCCATGCACCTGGCCGACACCGAACAGCAGGCCATTGACGAGATCAACAGCGTCTTTGAAGAAAACATGAAGATGTTCGGTGCGCTGGGATTCGTAAGAGAGCTAACCCCCGAGCAGATCACCGCCATGGCGGACCCGGCCCGGGCTCGCGGGGCCGGGCTGCCCACTCTGGAAGGGGCCATCAAGTCCGGCCAGTGGATCTGCGGCCCTCCGGAAATGGTCATCGAAAAACTGATGGCGGTTCAAGAGATGTTTCCGGGTTTGGAGGAGATCAACGTGGGTTGCACCTCCATGGGAATG
>JADFPM010000068.1 GCA_022562335.1 Chloroflexota bacterium | reverse complement strand
CGTGCAACTCGGCGGGTGGCCCGTCGCCGTAGCCGGTGAGGTGGCCCAGGCCGCCCAGGGCGCTGAACGCCGGTGCATAACCGGGGTATGATCGTTCGGGACCGGTGGCCCCCGCGCCGGATATGGAGGCCATGATGATGGTGGGATTGATCTCCCGCAGCCGGGAGTAACCCAGCCCCAGCCGGTCCATCACGCCGGGGCGCATGTTTTCCACCACCACGTCGCTGATGGCCGCCAGCCGGTGCGCCAGGGCTATGGCCTGGGGCTCTTTAAGGTTCAATTGGACGCTCAGTTTGTTCAGGTTGACGCTGTTGAAAACCGGGGACTTGTCCGAATCTCCGAAGGAATACGGCGGCCTCCGCGCGGCGTCCAACCGGGTGTTGCTTTCCACCTTGATGACTTCCGCCCCCAGGAACCCCAGCAGAAGGGAAGGGAAGGGTCCGGCCAAAAGGTTGGTGAAGTCCAACACCCGGACGCCGGTCAATGCCGCCTTCTGCCCTGCGTCATTCGACGTCATCAGATGGTGCCTGCCCGGCCCAACCGGGGAAGTTCCTCGGGCGCCAAACCCAGTTCGCCGCATAATATTGTCTCGTTATGCTGGCCCAACGTGGGCGCGGGCTTGGTGTCCGGCGGGCCGCCGCTGCTAAATCGGTAGGGCCTGCCGGGATGGCGCAGAGTCCCGGCCCTGGGGTGGGTCACGTCCTCGAAGAACTCGCGTGCTTCGAATTGGGGCGAATGGTGGGCATCCTGGGGAGTGGAGAAGAAGGCGGTGGGACAGCCGCTGGGGGCGACCTGGTAATAGATCTCCTCCTTGCCCTGGCCGGAGGCCCATTGAGAGAGGACCAGGTTTACCTCGGCGCCATTTTTAATGCGTGCCGGGCGGGTCTGAAACCTGGGGTCTTCGGCCAACTCGGGCCGGCCCATGATCTCCACCAGGGCTTTCCACTGGCTGTCCTCCCGGGGGTAGAGGATGACGTAACCATCGGTGCAGCCGAAGATCCCGCCGTACTCATAGCTGCGGGACCGGTCGTAGATGATGTCCTGTCCCATGGATTGGGCCATACCCAAACGGCTGAGCCCCATGGTGGCCTCCTGCTTGGAGATGTCTACGCGCTGGCCGATGCCCCAGGTCTCCCGGGCCAGCAATGCCGCCACCGCCGCCGAGGCTGCCATCAGTCCTGCGTCGTATTCCCCCAAATGGACCCCACCGGCCACCGGGCCCCTTTCCGGGAACAAGGCATGGGTCATGCCCCCCGGCAGGGTGTAGCCTTCTCCAGAGGCGTGAAAGGTATTGATGTGGCTGGCTTTCCAAGACGCTTTTGGCCCGTCCTGGCCGTAGGGGGTGATGGAGACCTGGATCAACCCCGGATTGGATTCATTGAGGCAGGCGTAATCCAACCCCATCTCCGCCATTTCCCCCGGCCGCCGGTCTTCTATCAATATGCTGGCCCGGTTGGCCAGGCGCAGAAACAGGTCCCGGCCCGTGGGTGAGGAAGGGTCCAGGGTGATGCTCTGTTTGTTCGTGTTGAGAAACAGAAACAGTCCGCTCTTCTCGCGGTGGGGTATGTTGCCGGGAAATGGCCCGTATCCCCGGGCCGGGTCCCCCTTGACCGGCTCTTCCACCTTCCAAACGGTGGCGCCCATCTCGGCCAGGAGTTTGCCGCAATACGGCCCCGAAATAAAATCGGCGTACTCCAAAACGGTCACGCCGGAAAAGGCGTCGAACACCCGGAACCTCCTGCAATGATCAGCATCGGGCCACGGGTAAGGATACCCCGGAGAACCTCGCCTGAAAAGACTGATGGTCCACCCTTTGTCGGCGCCATGGGTGAATCAATCCCGTTCTCGATCTGGACTGCCCACATCATTCAAGGCGGCCTAACGATTTCTTAACAATCTGAAACTAATATCAAACCGTATACTCCGTACACGGATGATGGGTCAGGCGGTTATGGTAGGATGGCCGAAATACTCCCTCATGGCCGGTGCGATCTGGTCTTGACCCAGCCTCACGGTTCTCACCCGGAGGCGAACTACCTGGAAGGTGGCGAATCATGGAATCGGCGCTGAATTCCGTTCTGAACTCTCTCAAGTCCCTTAAATTGTGGCAAATGTTGGTGCTCTTCGTGGTGCTGTTTGGCGCCGCCGGCGCCACCTATGAGGTGTATGGGAGGTCCACCGCCGTCCCGCTGGTGGCTTTGGATGAAAACCAGCAGATCATTCCCGTCCAATACGGTGATCTGATAAACAAGGTCTCCACCAGCGGCAATCTGGTTTTCCCTGACCGGGAAGTCCTCAGTTTCGGCTCCCAGGGCACCGTGGAAAGTATCTTGGTGGAAGAGGGCGACCGTGTGACCAGGGGGCAACCGCTGGCCCAGATCGACCAGGCCTCCGTGGCCCGCATCGAATTGGCCGTGGCCCAGGCAGAGTTCGACTTGGACGTTGCCCAGCAAGCGCTGGATGAGCTGTTATCCCCCACCGATCTTCAACTGGCCCAGGCGCGGGAGACGGTTGCCGATGATGAAGGGCAGGTGGAAACGGCACGGCAGGCCCTGGCGGACTATTCCCTGGAATATTCCCGTGACCTGGCCTCGGCGGAACAGATCCACTCCGACGCGCTTTTAGACCTGGCCCTGGCGCGGGACGAGTTGGCCAACTTCGCCCGTGACTTTGAGCAAGATGAAGTGACAGCCCAACTGGCCAAGGCCGATGCTCAGGTGTCGTTGGACCAGGCCCTGGACGCTTTAGCAGATTTTGGTCCATCGACCCTGGATGAGTTGGCCCAGGCGCTTCAAGTCCAGGCCGATGCCGAGCTGGCTTCGGAGGCCGCCAGGGAGGCGTTGTCCAGCTTCCCTTCGGATTATTCGCAAGAATTGGTCCGGGCCCGGGAGGCCGAGGCCCGGGCCCGGGTGGATTTGGTAGCCGCACAGGATGCCCTGGCCGGGTTTTCCCCCGATTACGATCAGGAACTAGCCGCCGCTCAGCAGGTGGAAGCAGAAGCCCGTGATGCCCTGCGGCGGGCGCAGCTGGCCCTGGATCGCTACGAAGACTCAAATTCACGCAGTCTGTCCCTCAACCGGGTTAGGAGGGATGATCTGGAGGCGCAGGTCGCCCAAACCCAGGCCGATTTGGCCAGGTTACGCGCGGAATCGGCCAGTGGCGTGGGTGGCTTGGAATCCATAATCAATGGGCTAGAACAAGCCGAACTGATCTTGGTCCCCGAGCTGGCCGATACCCTGGAGGCCCTGGTGGCGGTGGAGCAACTTGAAGCCGCGGTGCAGGTGTCCCAGGCCGGCCTGGACAGCGCGGAATTGACGATGGCCCGGTTGGTTTCCGGTCCAGATCCGCTTCGGCAAGCTGAGTTGGATGCAGAAACGGAGTTGGCTCGGTCCAACCTGGACCAAGCCATTCAGGATCTGGCCAAGCTGGTATCGGGGCCCGACCTGCTCAAACTTCAAGAATTGGAAGCGGCGGTAGAAGTCTCGGGGTTGACCCTGGCCAAGGCACGACAAAACCTGGCTGAATTGAGGAAAGGGCCCAACGTGTTGACCCAGAACCAGCTACAAGCAACGGTGTCGAAGGCCCGGGTGGACCTGATCTCCGTGGAACAAGCGCTTTTGGATATCACCTCGCCAGCGGGCCCAGGGAGCATCGAAGCCTATGGGTTCACAGTCCAAAGGATTAAAGAGCAACTTGAGGCCCTCAAACGGACGTCAGGGAATTCGGCGGGCAGTACCGTTCAGCAACAGATCGCCGAGGGGGAAGCCAAGCTCTTGATAGCCCGGGACAATCTGGGCGCATTGGAGGCCGGGGCGGACCCGCTGGCCCTGGCGGTCCGTGAGGCCGGCGCGGCGTTGGCCAAGGCAAACCTCGACCAGGCTGCGGCCGGTCTGGCGGTGTTGGTAAACGGCCCAGACCTGCTGGAATCGGCCTTGAGGGAACAGCGGCTGTCCCTGGCAGAAGCGACGTTGGCCGAATCTCTGGAGGAACTGAACGAGCTGGATCAGGGTCCTAACCCCTTGGACGCCACCCTGGCTAAGGCCAAGCTGGCCTCGGCCCGGCGGTCGTTGGAAGACAGCCTGCAAAGGCGGGAGGACGCTACGCTAAGATCGCCCATCGACGGTTTCGTTTCCAACGTGAACGTCGAAGAGGGCGACCAGGTGAATGCCAATGCCACCATTGTGGAAATAGTGGATCCGGCGGTGGTTGAGGTCGACGGTATCGTGGACGAGATAGACGTGTTGCTGGTGTTGGTGGGCACCCGGGCGACGGTTACGCTGGACGCATTGGCTGGGCAAACGCTGGAGGGTGTTGTTTTTCAGATCGCACCGGCGGCCCTTAACCAGCAGGGGGTGGTCACCTTCCCCATAAAGGTCCGCCTGGAAGTCCCCTCGGGGATGCAACTTAGGGAAGGCATGACCGCCGTGGCCGATATCGTGTTGCACGAAGAACTCAACGTCTTATTGGTGCCGCAGCAAGCCGTGTACGGAACCTTTGATCACCCGGTGGTAAAGCTCATAAACAGCGAGGGGCTGGTCGAAGAACGGCCGGTGGTTTTGGGCGACGGCGACGACTTTTGGGTGTCGGTCCGGGAAGGGCTGAAGGAAGGCGACCGGGTGGCCATGGAAAGCGCCGAGGTGACCACCACCGGATCGGGGTTCCGTGGCCTGCGGGGCATTACCCGGGGCGGCGGCGGCGGCAGTAGGCCGTCGGGCGGTAACCGTTCGTCGGGCAGCGATCAGCACTAGAGACTTAGCCGAATGAGTGAAAACGCGTGATCGAGCTGGAAAACGTAACCAAGATATATCAGATGGGCAAACTGGAGGTTGCCGCCCTCAACGGAGTGACTCTTTCCATCGGCGAGGGCGAGATGGTGGCCATCATGGGCCGGTCGGGCTCCGGCAAGTCCACCATGATGAACCTCATCGGCTGTCTTGATGTGCCCACCTCGGGCCGGTATATCCTGGAAGGGGAAGACGTGGGCCAGCTCAGCGACGACCGGCTGGCGGCGGTGCGTAACCGCAAGGTGGGTTTTGTCTTTCAGACCTACAACCTGTTGGCCCGGTCCACGGCGCTGGCCAACGTAGAACTCCCGTTGCTCTACGGCAACGGCAAGGACCGCCGGCGCCGTTCCTTGGAGGCGCTGGACCGGGTGGGCCTTGCCGACCGGGCGGGCCACCGCCCCCCCGAGCTTTCCGGCGGCGAACAGCAGCGGGTGGGGATCGCCCGCGCCCTGGTCAAACAACCCTCCATTCTTTTGGCCGATGAACCCACCGGCAACCTGGACAGCCGCTCCAGCGAAGAGATCATGGCGATCCTTCAGGCGCTCAACCGGGAAGAGGGGATCACCGTGATCATCGTAACCCATGAGCCTGAAATAGCCGAGCACACCCGCCGGGTGATTTACATGAGGGACGGAAAGGTGATCGACGAAAAAACCGTGGCCCAACCGAGACAGGCCGTTGCCCGAGGGCTAGAGAGGTAGCAGCAGCTGCGATGACCGCGATAACCATCTTACGCACGGCGTTGTCTTCCCTGGGGGCAAATAAGCTCCGGGCGGGACTGACGCTGCTGGGCATCGTCATCGGCGTGGCGGCCGTCATCTCCCTGATGGCCATAGGCAGGGGCGTTCAACAGACCATCACCGAAAGGATCCAAGCCCTGGGAACGAATCTGCTTTTCGTGCGTCCCGGCGAGACCAGCACCCGGGGGGTCGGCGGCGGCCAGGGCAGCGCCGCCACTCTGACCATCGACGACGCCTACGCGCTGCAGGATTCCCCTTTTGCGCCCTCGATTTCGGCGGTGGCGCCCGAATTGAGCACTTCAGCCCAGTTGGTGGCGGGCAGGAAGAACACCTCCACCACCGTGGTGGGCGTGACCCCGGAATACCAGTATGTGCGCAACTTCCCGGTGGAGTCGGGCCAGTTCATAGGCCCTGGCCACGTGGAGAGCAATGCCATGGTGGCGGTACTGGGGGCCACCGTGGCCGAGGACCTGTACGGCTTCCGGTCTCCCATCGGCCAGAACGTCCGAATCAACGGACGCCGATTCGAGGTCATCGGCGTGCTGAAGTTCAAAGGTGGCAGCCGGTTCTTCTCCTTCGACGACCGGGTGATGGTGCCCATCACCACGGCATACTACCGCCTGTCTTCCCAGAGGACCGCCCAGGGAAGCATCAGCGTACAGACCATAAACGTGCAGATCGAAGACGTCAGCATGATCGACTCCGCCCTGGGTGAGGTGGCCACGGTACTCCGTCTGCGGCACCGCATCACCGGCGACGACGATTTCACCGTCACCAACCAGCAGGAAACCATCGAGGCCCTTCAGGAGGCCACCAACTCCTTTGTGTTTTTCCTGGGGGCCATAGCGGGAATATCTTTGCTGGTGGGCGGGATCGGCATCATGAACATAATGCTGGTGTCGGTGACCGAGCGCACCCGGGAGATAGGCATCCGCAAAGCGATGGGGGCCAAACGCCGGGATATAATGCTGCAATTCGTATCCGAAGCGACTTTATTAAGCCTGGGCGGCGGTGGCATAGGGGTGCTTTTGGGGTGGTTGCTGACGGTGCTGCTCAACGGACGGTCCGTCATCGGGAACAGCCCATCCCAGACGGTCTTCAACGCGGATATCGCGATCCTGGCCCTGGCGGTTTCGGCGGGCATCGGGCTTTTCTTTGGGATCTATCCCGCCATGCGCGCCGCCCGGATGCATCCCATTGAGGCGTTGCGTTACGAGTAATCTTCGAATACGCGGGTGAAGACGCCGTCAGATCAGCTAGGACCGGACCGGCCCCGGCGAAGGGATTGAGGGGAGCCATGACTAACAAAGGATTCTCGATATTATTGCTGTTCACGTTGGTGTTTGGTGGCGCCTTGGGCGCCGCATTCGCCGCCGGGGTCGCGCTGGGAAAAAGCCAGGGGCCAGACCCTTCCCAGGAAACGGCTTTATTCAGAACTCCGCGAAGTGCCCAAAACGGCGGATCCCGTCCCGACGGGTTCCGTGGTGGTGAATCGCGGCTGGGCGTCGAGGGGGGAGTCCGGGAAGGAGGATTTCCCCGGCGTTCCGACGATCATGCGTCAACCACGGATGGCGGCTCGAATGCCGATGGTGGGCAGGGGTTCTTCGGCAGTATTGCCGGCTTGCAGGACGGCGTGATGACCGTGGATTCACCCCAATTTGGGCAGATGCTGGCAATCATTTCCGAGGGCACAGCGGTCCAGAAAACGGTCGCCGGCAGTGTGGACGACCTGGTGGTGGGTATTGACGTTCGCATTCAGGGACGCCGGGTCGAAGACGGCCCGGTCCAAGCCAGGACGATCACCCTGGTGACCGACGCCTCGGAAGGATTTTCCGGTCCGGACGGCGGTGGCCGGCGGGGATTCAGCGGCGGGTTGTCCGTGTCTGGAACCATCGAACGGATCGAAGAAGGGTTGATGACGGTTGCCACGGCTGATGGAACGTCGCAGGTGGCGGTGGATGATGAAACCACCATACAAAAGATCGAGGCGGGGGAAAGGGCCGACCTGGTGGAGGGCGCCGCGGTCAGGGTATTGGGCTCTCCAAATGAAGAAGGCATGTTGCAGGCGAGCTTGGTGATCCTGGTTCCCGACGGCTTTTTCCGGTATTCCCGCCGGGGTTCCCTGGACGGGGCCCGCCAGCCCCAATAGATGAATGTCTAGAGCTGCCAGATCCCAAGGGTCCAGAGTAGGGGCGCACGGCCGTGCGCCCCTGCCGTTTACACTCCAGCATCCCGCCTAAACCGGAGTTATTTATTTCCGGGGTCCTTCATCGGTTCTTAAAGAACCTTGGTTAAGATGGGTGCGGTTCGGGTTGAAATTAAGGAAATCCCGTGGATCTATAAGGGAGTGTCAAAGATGAAAGCGCTCAAAAAGAAGGGGAAACTGTTGTTGGGGTTGTTTACCGTGGGATTGTTGGCGTTGGCCATCACGGGAGGGGCGATCTGGGCCCAAGAGGGAGACACTCAAGACGACGGCGCAGGGAAGAGCAAGGCGGCCAGGGTTGCCGAGATCTTGGGCTTGGGCGAAGAGGAAGTCCAGGACGCCTTCAAACAGGCGGGCAAGGAGATGCGGGACGACAGGTTCCAGGCCCGGATGGACCGGTTGGTGGCGAACGGTCAGATGACCGAAGATGAAGCCGCCGAAGCTGTCGAATGGTTTCAGTCCCGTCCCGAAGGCATCGGTCCCGGCCACCGGGGTTCCCGGTTGAAAAGCGGCGGCCGTCACCGCTTCGGCTCCAGTTTCGGTTCTTTCGGGATGCACGGCGCCGGCGGGTTTGCCACCGGTGGATACTGAGGGAGGCAGTGAGCATGCGGGATTGGATTAGCCACTGCGAACGAGGGAGCATCGCTGTGGAAACCCTTTTAGTTTCAATCCGGCTGTGCTTCCGAGATGTCTAGCCCGTTCTCAGCCAACTTGCGGAGCCAAAGGTTCCACGAATACTGCAAGCAGTCGAAATCGAGTTCGTGGCCTGACTCATGCAGGAATAACGGGCCCTTTTTATGCACCGCTCCATCCAGCTCCAGGCAATAGACCTCTAAGGAAGCTGGATTGAGGGCCATAGTGCCAAGGTCAAAATAGGCGTGATCGTTGGGACACAACACCAACATGTTGGCAGGATAGTCGGGACCTTGATGCCCTGAACCGAGCGGCCTGATGTGGTGGACTTCAGCGTACCCACGGTTGTCGTTCAAAATAGATTCGAATGTCGCTACGCCGCAGCCACATACTTGGCAGGAGTTCCCATAAATCTCCTTCAGCCCGATTGCAGTTGCAGTGTCCCGTACGTACCGGCGTCCATTGAACTCCTTTACTTCAGGTAGGTTCGGAGGCTCGGTCTTGCTCTGCAGGAATGACCGTTGTTTTGACTCCCGTCGCTGTCTCTCTTGTCGCTGCCGCTGCCGCTGTTCTTAGAATTTTTTTGCGTTAAGCGAGTTTAAGCGGGCATGACCTTCGTCAAGAAGCCGGTATACGCCCCACGCGATCCCGTAGAAATAATATGGGGGACGACTATGACGGCGGTTTGGAGCGCTGCGTTCCATGGTTCCTTGGATGCTGCTCTGGAAGATGTAAAGACTGGGATGCGGAGCATAGGTCCCGCCATGATCTGATAATATGCGTCGTTTAACGTCATGGATGTGCACCCGTTCTGGAAACCCTTCGCACCGGGACGACGCCAATAATATTTCATCTAAATTAGCCATACACAACGCCCTCTGATTGAGACCGAATATTTAGACGGTCAGTCTTCCAATTCTTCCATAATCTGCCGGATAGCATCGCGCAGCGGTGGCAGGTCTTCTTGGACCGTGCGCCATAATACTTCAAGGTCAACCCCGAAATATTCGTGAACAAGCTTATTTCGCATATCCACAATATCTTGCCAAGGGATCTGCGGATAGTTTCGCCGTACGCTTGCTGGGATATGCCGGGCGGCTTCACCCATGATCTCAAGTGCCCGGACGACTGCTAAATTGGTCCTTCGGTCTGTGCGGAATGTTGGGTAATCCATGCCATCGGCAAAGGTGAGTGCATCTTCGGCCGCTTGAAGGATATCCCGCAGATAATCCAGGTAAAACCGCCGCGGTCTCACACGGGCATCACTTCGGCCAGGATGCGCTCGCCAATGTCCGGCTTGAGGGCCGATTTCATGACCAGGTCAACCTTTACACCCAAAATGGTGGAAAGGTGGCGTTCCAACCGGACGAACTCGAACATGGTGGGCACGGTTTCAAACTCGACCAGAAGGTCAAGATCGCTGCTCCGCTTGCTTGTTCCTTTGGCATAGGAGCCAAAGATTCCCAGACTCTTGATTCCATGGTCTTTCCGAAGGCCGGGAAGATGAATCTTTAGCGTCTGCAAGACGCTTTCAAGGGTCGGTTGGTGATCCGAATCCTTTTTTCTCATTGTGCTTGCTATCCAGCCTCAAATAATCCGGTGCGTTAATGGTCTTTGACTGCGAGATGATCATACCCACCATATGAGGGCGAAACAATCTTTAAAAAGGCGGAAAGGCCACAAAACAAAATCGCCCCGACATAGTCGGGGCTTTTTGTTGCTTGCCTTAACGGCTGAATAGCGGAAGGAAACTGTTGGTTCGTTAGTAAATGTTAGTCCCGATGTGACTCGGGACCGTCCGATGGGTTTTCTCAGGGAACCTGACCGATTGCCTCTGGGAGCATAGCTCAACCGCGGGGCAACGGTTCGGAACGTCCATCGTCCGACCTGGGAGTTGGGTCTGGCTTCCGTCCCGATCGAAATCGGGGCAACAAGCCTGACCGGCGCTCCGTATAAAGGAGGTGATCCAGCCGCACCTTCCGGTACAGCTACCTTGTTACGACTTCGTCCCAGTTACCAAGCCCGACCTCGGCGCCTGCCTCCCTTGCGGGTTAGCTCAGCGACTTCAATTGTTCTCGGCTTCCATGACGTGACGGGCGGTGTGTACAAGGCCCGGGAACGTATTCACCGCAGTGTGCTGACCTGCGGTTACTAGCGATTCCACGTTCATGCAGGCGAGTTGCAGCCTGCAATCCCAA
>JADFPM010000067.1 GCA_022562335.1 Chloroflexota bacterium | reverse complement strand
CGGAAAGTAAGCACCAGTTACAAGGTTGCGATCCGGTCCGCGTGCGGGGGCGACATCCCCGCCGATCCGTGGCGGCAGCTCACACTGGCGGTGGAGGCGGTGTTGCGAAGTTGGAACAACTCCAGGGCCGTTTTCTATAGGAACCACAACGGCATTTCCCACGACATCGGAACCGCCGTGACCATCCAGGCCATGGTTTTTGGCAACCTGGGGACCACCAGCGGCACGGGAGTCTTGTTTACCCGAAACCCCTCCGACGGTGAACGCAAGCCCTACGGCGAATTCTTGCCCAACGCCCAGGGGGAAGACGTGGTGGCCGGCGTGAGGACTCCCCAGCCCATCTCCAGCCTGGCGCGGGTGATGCCTCAAGTGTATCAAGAGCTGATGGTCTTGGCAGATAAACTGGAAGGCCACTACGCCGACATCCAGGACATGGAGTTCACCATCGAAAACGGGCATCTGTATCTGCTGCAGACCCGCAGCGCCAAACGTACGGCGTTGGCGTCAGTCAAAGCAGCCGTGGACATGGCCAACGAGGGCTTGATCAGCCGGGATGAAGCCATTCTCAGGGTGAATGCCGAAGAGATGGTCCAACTGATGGTTCCCCAGTTCAAGCTTGACGCCGGTTCCAATGAGATGAGATCCGCCTTGCTGGCCACGGGGTTTGGCGCTTCGCCGGGCGCGGCCACGGGCAAGGTCTATTTTGACGCAGACCGGGCCGCCGAGGCAGCAGCCCAGGGCGTTTCGGTGATTTTGGTCCGGCCGGAAACCAAGCCCGACGACATCCACGGAATCATCGTATCGGCCGGGGTGGTAACCAGGAGGGGAGGGGTGACCAGCCATGCCGCCGTGGTGACACGGGGTCTGGGAATCCCTTGCATCGTCGGCTGCGAGGGGGCACAGGTTGATCCGGTCCAGGGATTCTTCTCCGCCAACGGCTGGATCGTCCGCGAGGGTGAGGACATCAGCATCGACGGCGCCACCGGCAACGTGTATATGGGCGGCCTGGAGACGGTGGAACCCGATATGGAAGGGATGACCGAGGCCAAGGAGATCCTGGAGTGGGCCGACCAGGCGCGCAGCTTGGGAATCATGGCCAACGCCGACACCCCGGCCGACGCGGCCCAGGCGGTGGCGATGGGGGCCGAGGGAATAGGCCTTTGCCGCACCGAACATATGTTTCTCGATCCCCAGCGGCTGCCAGAGGTGCGCCGGATGCTGGTCAATGCCGAGGCGGCCGAGCAGTGGCGGCGGAATCAGCCCGACGGGTTGGAAGCGCCAACACCGGGATCGGACCTCCCAACGGGGGTAGAGGATTTCTACAGCGCTCTGGACGTGGTCAGGCAACTACAGACCGGCGATTTCACGGGAATTTTACGGGTGATGGGAAGCCGTCCGGTGATCATCCGGCTGTTGGATGCCCCGCTGCACGAATTCCTCCCGCCCTACGAATCCGTGAAGGCTGAATTGGCGGAATTGCGGAGTTCGGGAGCTTCCCCGGATCAGATCCAAGACAAGGAAGCCTTTTTGCTGCTGGTGGAGTCTCTCAGGGAAGAAAACCCCATGCTGGGCCACCGGGGCTGCCGTTTGGGTTTGAGCTTCCCTTCTATTTACCGGATGCAGGTGGAGGCCATCATCACCGCCGCGGCGGGGTTGATCAACGAAGGCATGCCGGTCAACCCGGAGATCATGATTCCCCTGACGGTGCACGTAGAAGAGATGCGGCGGCTGCGAGAAGATCTGACGGCGACGGCCTTGAGAGTGCAAGAACGGTTGGGTGTCAAAGTCGCCTATAAATTCGGCACCATGATCGAGACACCCCGGGCGGCCCTGACGGCCGGCGACATCGCCCGTGAATCGGAATTCTTCAGCTTCGGCACCAACGATCTGACCCAAATGACTTTCGGTTTTAGCCGGGATGACGCCCAAGCAAAATTCCTGGGCTCGTATATCGAGCAGGGCATTCTGCCCGAAGACCCCTTCGCCACCATAGACGCCGACGGCGTGGGGGCGTTGGTGAAGATGGCGGTGGATGCGGGAAGAAAGACCCGGCCGGATTTGGAGATAGGGATATGCGGCGAGCACGGCGGAGACCCGGCCAGCATCGCCTTCTGCCATGACGCCGGGCTGGACTACGTTAGTTGCTCACCGTTCCGGCTGGCCGTGGCACGGCTGGCTGCGGCTCAGGCGGCTATAAACCACCCCAAACCGTAAGTTGGCGCCCAGGCACGGGCAGCTTGGCGGCTACAACAGATTTTCCGGGTCCAGCCCATCCCAACCGAAAAGTCTATTAAGCATGGCAAAAAATCTGACGCCATCCACCCGCTCCGGCACCGCAACGTTCCCGCCCGGCCGCACGACTTTGCTCTCTCCCAATCGCTCCTGATCCTGTGTCTCCACCTGAAGAGTCATTTGGCGTACGCCGGCCATTTGAGAGTCCATGGACGCCGCCAAGGCCAGGGGATCGTAAAACTGAAACTGATCTCTGCCCTGGTCCAGGCGGAACCAATCTTGCAGCAACCGGATGGCCATTTCTCCCATGCGATTGCCACCCTTCAAAGCGCTCACCTGTCTGCGGCTCAGCGCCACTTGCCGGGATGCGCCCAGGTCCACCAGCGTGAGCTGGACGGTGGATGACAGGACCATATCGGCTGCCATCGGATCGCTATAGAAGTTGAACTCCGCGTGGGGCGTGACGTTGCCGGGGGAGTTCACCGCGCCGCCCATGACACACACGGACCCAGCCAGCTCCAACACCCCCGGATGGCGTTGCATCAGGCGTGCCAGGTTGGTGAGAGGGCCCAGGGCCACCAGCGTTATCTCTCCGGGGGATGCCCGAAGTCTTTGGGCAAGAAACTCCGCTGCCCTCTGGTTGGCATGACCGGCTTGGGGTTTGGGCAACCTGCCGGGAAGGCCCGTGTTCCCGTGGAAGGCAAATGAGTAACCGAAGCGGCCGGCCAGGGGCCGGGAACTACCCCGGTGAACCGGTATGTCCGGACGGCCGGCGGCGTCCAACACGGCCAGGGCGTTGCGGGTCGCCCGGGCCAGGGGAACATTGCCGCCCACGGTGGTCAAGCCAATGACCTGATGCGCCAGGTCCCCTTGCGGTGAACCCGCCAGGGCCATGAGTATGGCGATGGCGTCGTCGATGCCGGGGTCGGTGTCTATTATGATTCCGGCGGGCGGGCTCAATAGGGTGCTTGTCCTCAGTCTTTAAACAGAAGATTGGAATTGGCGTAGGCCGTCAATGCATCCATTGACGTATGCCAAAATTTATAGCCGGTGGCCTGTTTCAGGGTGCCGGTGCTGACCACCATGGGATACCTGATCAGGTTGAGGCCCGCCGCGGTGGAATCCCGTTGGAGCCTCAGGTTCCAGGTCGAACGGACCAAAGGATAGGCCAGGAAGGCGGGAAGGCTGACCAATCGGCTACCGATGATCTTCGCCATTTCCCGGTAGAACACCACCCCGTCGCCGGCCACGTTGAACACCCCCGGGATACCCCGTTGGATGAAGATATCCACCACCCTGGCCAGGTCGTCCTCATAGACGAATTGCAGGGGAGGGTTCTGGTTATCCACCTCCAGGAGCCAGGGTTTGAAGAACGCCTGGGTGACATGGTTGCCGGCGGTTGGACCCAAGACCATGCAGGACCTGAGGATGGTCACTTTGGTGTCTCCCTGATGATCGGCGAACTCTTGGAGAGCCTGCTCGGAGAGGTATTTGTCGTAGCCGTAGGGGTAATCGGGTTGGGGCCTAAGGGGGGACCTCACGGTCAAAGGGACCTGATTGTCGGGACGTGCCCCATAAACCGCGTTGGAACTTACGTAGATAACGTGCTTCACGCCGGCGCGGACGCAGGATTCCAGGACGGCCTTGAGCGCGGCCAGGTTGTTCTCCCGGATCTCATTGACCTCGCGCCGGTTTCTGCCCCGGCGGCTGATGAATGCCAGGTGCACCAGGGTGGATACGTGGTGCTTTGCCAGGGCGTCGTCGATGGGTTGGGTGACGTTGCGCCGGTAGGCCGCGATATTGTGGATGGGAAAGGGCAGCGGCCGGTTGTCGATGGCCACCAGCTTGTCCAGCGTCCCTTTTTCTTCCAGTTGGCGCAGCAGACTGGTGCCGATGTACCCCGAGGCCCCGGTAACAGCCACCACGGCGGGAGGTGTGGTCATTTTGTGCCGCCGGCCGGTCCCGGCTGAGAAAACGGACCGGTGTGGTCAACCCCCGGTTGGCCCAGACAGCGCAGGAGGCAGGGCAGAAGGAATGTCCAAAATGTGGTGCGTGGGGCGATTGGTCCCGATGGCGATGACATATCTTCCACCAGTGGCGGGGCTCTAGGGTTTTCCGGCGCCGGGGCGCAGCCCGGATAGGGTGCTGCCCAGCCAGGTTTGAGCCATGACGCGGATCTTTTGGGGTTTGGACAGGCTGACCCGATGATGCAATACGTCGTAGTCTACCGACTCGATGCGCTCCAGGACTTTGCTATAAAGCTGGCCCAGGACCGCGGGACATGCCCTGGACCGGAAGGAGAGGTAGGGGAGGAGCTGGAAGCCGCTATGGAAATATTCTTTAGCCCGCTGGGCCTGAAACCGCATCAGGTTGGTAAAGGATTCGTTGACGATACCGGCCTGCAGGTCGGCCTCGGTGTAGCCAAACCGGGCCATTTCGTCCTGAGGCATATAAACCCGGTCCATGGCCAGATCCTCCTTCACATCCCTGGAGATGTTGGTGAGTTGCATGGCCAACCCCAAATCGATTGCGTGGTCCTTGGCGCGGGGGTCCCGGTATCCGAAGATCTGAAGGCAGATCAGCCCGACCACCGAGGCCACCTGGTAGCAGTATTGCCGCAACTCTTCGAAATCTTGATACCTGTTTTTGACCAGATCGGACTCGACGCCGGAGACGATATCCCGGAAGTATTCTTGCGGGATGTCGTAGCGTTGGGCTACATCGGCCAGGGCCAGGAAAACGGGGGAGGTGGCGATGCCGTCGTAGGACCTTCCCAGGTCTGCACGTATCTCATCCAGCCGGGCCAGCTTGGTTTCGGTGGTTTCCGTTGAGCGCTGGTCGTCAGCAGCGTCGTCGCAATACCGGCAGAACGCGTAAACGACGCAGATAGCACGGCGCCGTTCCGCGGGCAGCGTCAAAAAGGCGTAGTAGAAGTTTTTGGCTTCCCTGCGGGTGATGAGACTGCACTCATCATAGGCTGCCCGCAGGCCGGTTGGTTGTTCGGTTCGAGGGTTGGACATTGGGGCCGCCGGCAACCTACTCGCCAACTACCTGAAGCATGACCTCTCTGGACCGGGGATGGTCCAGTTCGATGAAGAACACGCTCTGGTAGTTGCCGAATTGCATACGGCCGTCGATGAGCGGGATGGTCTCGCTGGTGCCCAGCAAAAGGTGTTGCAGGTGGGCATGGCCGTTGGGAGATTCGTCGGGGGTCATGTTGACGGTGCGGATGGAGAAGTCGTTGTGCTGGTAACCTCCTTCGCGGGGAGAGAGTTTTTCCAGAAATTCCTCCATGTCCTTCAGCAGCAACGGCTCGTTCTCATTTATTTTGATGGCGGCGGTGGTGTGTTTTGAATAGACCACCACAAAGCCGTTGGCCACTTTGGACTTGGCTACGCAGCTACACACCCAGTCGGTGATGTCTATGAACTCAGGCGCTTTTTTGGTTGTTAGTTGTAGGCAGTAAGACTTGGCAACCATGCCCATCATCATCCCCCTGTGGTTAAATCTGGGCCATCGGCCCCAGAATCATTGATGATTCCGTCTGAGAAAATCCCGTTTCTGGATCCAAGCCCATTAGATAGGTTGCGAAACCGTCCCAACGCCAGCAAGGGCCAATAGTTGCGATAAAGGTGATAGTTGATCATGAATCCTGCGGAGATATTTCGCCCCTGATGACCTCTTTCGCCGGGTTTTGGGAGTTGCGCAAGCTTCTCGCCCACCAGGTAACCCGGAAAACCGGCGCCGGTGAAATGGGGTTCGTCCCAACTTCCGTCGGCGGTCTGGGTGCCGGTCAGGTAGCGAACCCCCATGTGTACCGCCGGATCATGCACTTCTCCGGCTGCCAGCAGCGCCAGAAGCGCCCAGGCGGTTTGGGAGGCTGTGCTGGGGCCCACGCCGCGGAGGTCTGGATCGGCGTAGGAAGCACAGCTTTCGCCCCATCCGCCGTCGTTGTTTTGGTGGTCAAGCAGCCAGGTTACGGCTTTCCGGATGTAAGGTTGGCGCATATCTTCGCCGATGGCGGACATGGCAGGCAAAACGGCGCCGATGCCATAGACGTAGTTGACACCCCAACGGCCAAACCAGGAGCCATCGGCTTCTTGTTCTTGTTTGATGAAATCGCAGGCCCTTTTGACCGGCGAAAAATCCTGGGTGTAACCTAGTTTGGCGAACATCTCCACCAGGTGAGCGGTGACGTCCACACTGGGGGGGTCAAGTAATTCTCCGAAATCGGAGAATGGGAGCTTGGCCAGGTATTTGTGGTTGTTGTCCTTATCGAAGGCGGCCCAACCGCCGTTCTTACTCTGCAACGCCAGCAACCAATCTACGCAGCGCTTGATTGCCTCTTGCCGGCGAGGATCTTCGTCCGGAGGGAGGGGGGCGGAGGCGAGGGCGATTATGACCTCGGCGGCGTCGTCGATGTCGGGGTAATGGACGTTTTCAAACTCAAAGGACCAGCCGCCGGGTTCGGTATTTTTCGCCCTGACCTGCCAATCACCCGGCTCCAGGATCTGGCGGTCCAACAGCCACCGGGTGGACTTTTGGATCATGGGATTCGAGGCGGCCACTCCCGATTCCACCAAGGCTATTTGCGCCAAGCAGGTGTCCCAAACCGGGGAGATGCATGGTTGCACGATGAAGGTTTCTTCGTCTTCAATGGCGAAATCTTCGAACCCGGTGAAACCTTGTTGCATGACCGGATGGTCCATGTCGAAGCCCAATTGGTGCAGGGCGATGAGGCTGTAGACCCAGGGCGGCTGGATGCCTCCCCAGGACCCGTCACGCTCCTGGTGCTCCTTGAGCCAGTCGATGATCTTGCGCTCGGCGTTGCCCCTTAAAGGATGAATCGGAAGCCGGTCGTATAATCCCAAGGCTTGGTCTACGTAGTACAGGAGTTTTGGCCAACCCCAATTTGCGTCCGGTTCCGGCATGGAATAATCGGTTTCCGCCCTGGGCAGTGGGTAAAGTTCATCGATGGCGGCCATTTTGGGAATCTCACAGGTGGGGTGCCGGGTGAGTATCACCAACATGGGCACAATGGTGCCCCGTGACCAACTGGAGAACTCGTAGATGTTAAACGGCGCCCAGGTGGGCAGCAGCATGATTTCCGGCGGCATCGTGGGGGTGCCCTTCCAGTCCCACTGTCCGAACATGGCCAGCCAGATCTTGGTGAACATTCGAGTCTGGGGAACGCCGCCCATGGATAGGATGAAATCCCGGGCTTTTTGCATGTACCGAGCTTCAGAGGGGTGGCCGGCCAGCTTCAGCGCGAAATAACATTCCACAGATGTGCTCAAGTCGCCGGACGCACCGTAGTATTGACCCCAAGCGCCGTCTTCCGACTGTTGCTGCAACAGGTAGTTGGCGATTTTACGCCAGCGCTCGTCGTCCCCTTTGCCCAGAAAATGGGTCAACAGCAGGTATTCCGCCTCCATGGTGGGATTGGCTTCCATCCGAGCCCACCAATAACCCTTTTGAAACTGGTTGCGCCGAAAATAGTCTTGGCAGGTCACAATGGCGTGTTCAACCACCGCGGCCGGGACCGGTTTCTCTGATGTCGGGGTGTTCAGGGCCATTTCAGTCAGGCTGCCTTGCGCTTAAGATATCCGAATTCAGTAAACCAATGTACGGCATTTGCCAGGGCCTTTTCAACGGGACTCTGGGGCAACCCCAGGTCGTCAACGGCTTTGGTGCAATCAACGTACATGGGGTGTCTGGCGGCCTTGATGCCTTCAACGGGGATGCGCGGTTCCCGGCCCATGAGGTTCCCCTCCACCATTTGGTCCAGGTAGCCGGCCGCGGTGACCAGCCAGAATGGGACCTGCCAGCGCGGCGGCCGGAGTCCGGTGATCTCCCCCAACATGGAAAACAATTGCATCAATGTGACGTTGATATTACCCAAGATATAACGCTGTCCCGGCCTCCCCTTCTTCATAGCCAAGATATGTCCCGCGGCAACGTCTTCCACGTCCACCAAATTCATTCCGGTGCTGATATAGGCGGGAATACGCCCTTTCAAGAAATCCAGGACCACTCTCCCGGTGGGTGTGGGCTTTACGTCCCAAGGACCCACCGGCGCGGTGGGGTTGACCACCACCACAGGGAGACCTTGGGCGGCCCGGTCCAATGCCACCTGCTCGGCCTGGTACTTGGATCTCTTGTAGGCCCCGGTCAAAATCTTGGGGTCCAGCGGCGTCTCTTCATTTCCGGGTCCACCGGGCGCGAACCCGATCGTTGAAACCGTGCTGGTATAGACGATCTTGGGCACCCCGGCATCCCCGGCTGCATCCAGCACGGTGGCGGTGCCCTCCACGTTGGTGCGGTATACCAGTTTCGGGTCGGGGCTCCAAAATGTGTAGGCGGCCGCGCAGTGGAACAGGGCTTGGCATCCTTGGGCGGCGCGCGCCACCGACTTTCGGTCCAGGATGTCCCCAGGCATGGGTTCGATTCCCGTGCCGTCTATGGCCGTGGTATTGCTGCCGGGCCTGACCAGGGCGCGGACCTGGTAGCCATCGCGCCACAGCATCCTGGCCAGGTTGCCTCCTATGAACCCTGTTGCTCCGGTGACCAGGACTTTCACCTGGTCAGACCTGGGGTCAGTCTTCCGATGGATCTGGGAGACCGCGTGGATCTGGGAGACCGCGTGGATCTGGGAGATCGCGCAGATTCCAGCAGGCCGCCGGGCGACGGTTGGCTGGGATTCCCAACGTCCGGCGCGGACCCCAGTGCGGCAGCCGGGAAGAAGTCAGTCATTTTGGGGATGAAAGACAGGGCGAATCGGGCCAGGGCCCATTGAGCATGCCTCATCTGCACCGCCAAACGCAGCAACGTGGCAACCCGCCAGGGATGCACCAGCGTGGACAGGGCCGCCTGCGGCCCGGCCAGGGACAGCGAGGGAAGGTAGCCCGGCAGGCGTTGGTCTGCCACGTCCAAAACGGCCCTCACCGATAGGAACGGCACACCGGCCTCTTGAGCCGCCGCCGCCGCCCAATAGTCCTCCATGTTCACCGTTGCCACGGAATACCGGTCGAAGGCAGCCCGCTTGTCCTCCGGTGAATCTATCACGCGGTCCACGGTCAGGGACGGCAAGCTGGAAAAGTGCAGGGCCGTTTCTTGAACCGAATCCACCGCCTGTTGCCGCATCCACGGGTCAGGGTCCAGGAATTCGGGATCATCGTCGGGATCATCGTATCGATCTCGGGAGCCGCTAGGGCAATCAGCCACGTGCAACGGCGATTCGAGATTTGGCGTTGCACGGTAGTACCGGTTGGACAGGATCAGGTCTCCGGGTTTCAAAGCAGGTTCCACCGCGCCGGCAAATCCCAAAAGCAACACCGCCCGGGGCCGGTTGATCGAGGAGGCGGGCTCGGGATTCAGTAACGAGCAAAGCTCCTGGTAAGCTGTATTAGGACCGATGCCAATGGTGTGCAACGTCACGCCGGCGGAATCATCCAGCTTCTTTTTGAGCAAAGATAACTCCCGTCCCATGGCGGCGGCCACCAAAAGGCCTGAGTCATGCGAATCTTGTCTTCGGGTCAACGCGGTCACGCGGCGGTCAGGCCGCCCTTGCCGGCTGCTCCCGACTTGATGAGGGTTGCCCAATCCTTGGGGGTCGAGATGGCCTGGAAGATGGTGGCTGATTCAAATCCGCAATGCATCATGCAATTGGCGCAGCGGGGATCTTTGCCCACGCCATAGCGCTCCCAGACCTCGTCTTTATAAAGTTCGTCCACGTTGTCCACGTGTTCATCGGCCAGGGGATAGCAGGGCTTACGCCAGCCCATCACCGTGTAGGTCGGGTTGGACCAGGCTGAGCATTGGTAGTCCCGCTCACCCTTTAGGAAGTTCAGGTATAGAGGGTTGTTGTAAAACCGCATCCCCTTGGTTTTAGCCGGGTCCAACATCTTCTTGAACATGGTCTGGGACTCCTGCCGGGTCAGGAACAACTCCTGGTCGGGAGCGGCCTCGAACTCGTATCCGGGGGAGATCATGGAGCCTTCAACTCCCAGGCCGGCGACAAAGCGGAACATTTCCCACAGATCGCCAACGTCACTTCCGCGGAACACCGTGGTGTTGGTGCAGACCCGGTAGCCCTGATCCAAGGCCAATTCGATGCCTTCGATGGCTTTTTTAAAGACGCCCTTGCGGTCTACGGATTTATCGTGGGCAGCTTCCATGCCGTCGATGTGGATCACCCAGCAAAAATACTTGCTGGGGGGGATTTTCTTCAGCATTCTTTCCAGCAACAACCCGTTGGTGCAGCAATAGACGAAATATCTCTCGGCCACCAACTGGTTGATGATCTCGTGGATCCGGGGGTGGATGGTAGGCTCCCGACCCGC
>JADFPM010000066.1 GCA_022562335.1 Chloroflexota bacterium | reverse complement strand
ACGAAGGCCTGCTGAATTGAAGGGGCGGAATTCACTTTGGGGTTTCGCGTGTTCGGGGACAATTTACCCGTGTTGATCCATCGAATCGCGTGAATCGCGCCGATTCACCCCATGCCCACGACCCTTACCCGGTGGTTGTTGCTATCGGCGATGTAGATGTTGCCCTGCCGGTCAATGCCACAGCCGTGGGGGCGGTCCAACGCCGCTTCTAGAGCGTTGCCGCCGTCACCCTGGCTGCCCTGGCGGCCTCCGGCGATGGTGGTGACCAGACCGGTGCCGGCATCGATGCGGCGGACGGCGTGGTTTTCCGTATCCACGACGATCAGGTTGTCCTGGGCATCGCAACGTATGGCCTTGGGCGCGCCCCAGGTCGCCTCCAAGGCAGAGCCGCCATCGCCTTCATAGCCCCGCTGGCCCGTCCCCGCATAGGTGGACATGATCCCGTTGGCGTCCACCTTTCGGATGCCGTTGCCCTCTCGCTCGGCAATGTATGTGTTGCCTTTGGAGTCCATGCAAACGGCCCGAGCCCCCAAAATGCTGGCCCGGATGGCCGGCAGACCGTCGCCGGCGCGGACCTTTTCGCCATCGCCGGCGAATGTGCCAATGATGCCGCTGGCCAGGTCAAGACGGCGGATACGCTGGTCCTGGATGTCGGCGATCAACAAGCCGCCTTTCCCGTCTAGGAAACAATCGTTGGGCTCGCGGAGTTGGGCCTGGGACCCGGGACCGCCGTCGCCGCTGTATCCCGGTTGGCCGGTTCCGGCCACGGTGGTGATGATGCCGGTGGCGGCTTCGAATTTCCTGATGGCCGCGTTCAGCCGGTCGACGATGTAAATATCGCCGTTGGTGTCCACCACCAGGGAATATATCTGGTTCAGCGTTGCCTGCACCGCCGGGCCGCCGTCGCCGGAGTACCCCTCCTCTCCATTTCCAACCACCGTCGTGATGACGCCCGTGTCTTGGTCCACCCGCCGCACCGTATTGTTTTTGCTGTCACACAGGTAAAGGTGGCCCTGGGCATCGAAATCGCATCCAAATGGCTCGCCCAGGATCGCCAGGTAGGCCGGTCCGCCGTCGCCCGCATAACCCGCCTCACCGGTGCCGGCAAGATTTATGATCTTCCCTGAATCAACCTGTACCATTCGGCTCCTCCTTAGCTGTCAGCGATTAGCTTTCAGCTACGCGATCCCGGTTTCGGCCTTATACCAGTCCAATATCTCGCTGCCCGTCATGAAGACCACGCCCTGGAATTGGCTGATGTATTCGAAGATCTTGTCGAAGTACCCGATGCGGTGGGGAACCCCGGTGATGTAAGGGTGGGTTGAGATGGCCATTACCCGGGCGCTTTCCGCCCCCTCTTGATAAAGGGTGTCGAACTGGTCCTTGGCCCGCTCATATAGTTCCGGCGAACGGTGGTGCTGCACCAGGTGGATGGGAATGTCGTTTAGCTCCAGCGTATAAGGGACCGACACAAGTTGGCCGGATTTCACCTTCATCGGGTACGGCTGGTCGTCGTTGCACCAGTCGCAGACGTATTCGATGCCTTCCTCCGCCAGAATGTCCGGCGTGTCGAAGGTCTCGGCCAGACCCGGCCCCATCCAGCCTCTCGGCGCCTTCCCGCTGAATTCTTCGATGGTGCTGATGGTGCGGCGGATGACTTCGCGCTCGTCGGGCTCCACGTTAAGCACCCGCTGCACGAACCCGTGGCCCATCAACTCCCAGCCCGAATCCAGGCTCGCCCTGACGACCTGGGGATAGGACAAGCACAGCGATGCGTTGAGGCTGACCGTGGCCCGGATATTGCGGCGGTCCAGCACCCGCTTCAGGCGCCAGAACCCCACCCGGAGGCCGTAGTCGAACCAGGCGAAGTTGGGAATGTCGGGAATGACCTCCCGGCCCTGGGGAGTGGGCAGAACCGTGCGGGCCATGGCCTCGTTTATGTCCCACTCTTCCATGTTGATGATCACCCAGACCGCTATCCGGGCGCCCCCCGGCAAACGTAACGGTTTACGGTCAAAGATAGGCGAAAAATCAGCCCGCGGGTTTGCCATGGATTCTCCTCAGTGTTAGCTAACAGCTTTCAGCGCTCAGCGGTCAGCTTATCCCCCTCCACCCCACCATGATCCTACGGTGTCCGGTAGCTGACGGCTGAAAGCTATTAAAGCCCCAGCGCTTGCAGCCCCATTTTGGCTATATCCTCGTCTTCCTGGGCGGCCAGGCCGCTGACGCCTATGCCTCCCATGATGGAACCGGTCTCGGGGTCAAGGACCGCCACTCCGCCTTGGACCGCTGCCAGCATGGGGTCTCCCATCTCGGCCACGGTGCGGCCCTGGCCCTTTAGCCGTTCGGCGTAGTCTTTGGAATCCTGGCCAGACACGGCGCAGGTGTAGGCCTTGCGCATGGCCATCTTCTGCGGGCCCGGCCGGCAGCGGTCCATGCGGGCGAAGCTGAGTATGTTGCCCAGGTCGTCGACGATGGCGATGGTCACCGGGCGATCGGGTTCCTGGGTCGCCTTGGCGATCATCACCGACATGGCGTGCTGAGTCTGCTCCAGGCTGAGCATCGGCTTGCTGTAAGACATGATGGGCCTCCCGGCATCGTAAATTTGAGATCACGAACTTGAGATCACGAGCTTGAGATCACGAGCTTGAGATTTCGCCCATTCTAGTCTCGCCCTTCCTGTCTGACAAGGGACGTGACCAGCGGTTACGGCAAGGGACCCAGAACAAGGCTGCTATTCATTAGCGCGGGCTCATCAGTCGTCCAGCAAGCCGTCCAGCAGGGCCTGCACCGCCTGGCAATCTTTGCATCCCGGCTTTCCCGGCGGCCTCCGGTCCATCTCAAAGATCTCTTGCGCCCGGTCCAGCAAAGGCGGGATCAGCCGGCCGGGCTTCACTTCCACCGGGACGATGGTCGCTTGAAATCCCAGGTTGAACCCCTGGCCGTCGGTGATCTCGGGACGGGCCGCCGTTTCCTCATCGGTCACGGGTTCCATGTAGGCTAGGGCCAGTCCCGTCACCGGGGAGAAATCCAGCCGTTCTCCGATGTAGGCGTAGGAATTTAGCTGCACCTCGTAGTTCCGGAACATGCCCCGCTGCCCCGGCGTGTACCTGGAGGTCTTATAGTCCACGATGGTGTAGGACCCGTCGCTCATCTTGAAGATGGCGTCGGCCTCTCCCCGCAGGGTGACCCCGGAATCCGCGTCCAGGACCGAGTACGCCGACCAATGGGGCGGGTTGATGCTGGCTTCCACCTGGCCCAGACCGCCCAGCCAGGACGGCAGGCTCCCATGACGTTCAAAATAGCTGTTGACCACCAGCTTGTTGTACCGGTCTATGGAGCTGAATATGCCCGGAAAACTCTGGTAGGGCAGCGGTTTGACGTGGAGGCGGACCCAGGCGCAGCGGCGGCAAAACCGGCTGGAGGCATAATAACCCAGGTCTCCGCCGGATATGGTTAGACCCATTTCACACCTCCCCAGTTACCGCGTGAACGCCGGACCGCCCGATCACCCTTAGGCCGCCTCCCACCTGTGAAACACACCTTCCGGGGCCAACCCCGCGAACCGCTGGGGCCACATCGCCTCGGCCAGGCCTTCCATGACGTCGGCTATCCGGGGCCCGTGGCGGCTGGGGATCCGGCCGTCGAACAAAAATACCTGGCCCTTGCGCACCGCGGGCAGGGTTTGCCAGTCGCGCTGGCGCCGCAACCACTCGCCCGAATCCCGTTCCACCCTTTCCGGTTCGAAGGCGCAGGGCATCATCATCAAATATTCGGGCTGGTAGGCAAGCACCTCTTCCCAGGCCACCTCGCGGGACTTGCCCCACTTGTCAGCCAGGCCTTCCTCTCCACCCGCCAGTTCCACCAGTTCCGGGCCCCATTGGCCCGTGTTACGCAGCGGGTCCAGCCAGTCGATGCAAAAGACCCTGGGCCGTTCATTTTCACTGGGGAATGCCGACCCCACATAGTCCATCCGCCGCCTCAGGCTTTCCACCAGATCTTCAGCGCCGGCGCCAGATTCGGCGGCCCGGCCGATATTCAATATATTCTGAAAGATGTCTTCCACCCCGGCGGGCCGGATGGTGATTATCTCGGGCTGGTAGTCCAAAACCTGGGCGGCCGTCTCGTACACCGAACCGCTGCCCACGGCGCAGACCTCGCAAAGCTCCTGGGTGATGATCAGGTCCGGCCGGAGCTCCCGGAGCAGTTCGCCGTCGATCCAGTAAAGTGGATTGCCGGTGGAACGGGCCTGCTGGGTGATGGCGTCGATCTCCCGGCTGTCGAGATGGCCGACTTGGCGCAGGCTCCGGCTGACCACCGGCTTGGACTGGGCATCGAGAGGGAAATCACAGGCGTGGGAAACCCCCACCAACTGGTCTCCCAAACCCAGGGCATAGACTATCTCGGTGGCGCTGGGCAACAACGAGCAGATGCGCATAATGGGCCCAGTATATTCCGGGGCTTCACCGCCATCAAGATTGGGAGGCGCTTGAAGCTGACCGCTGATAGCTGCCAGATCAAGCCTATGCTAGAATTTTTAGCGTCAAAGGTGGGAGGAGGACGTAAAGATGGCCAAGATATTGGACGGCACGGCCCTGGCCCAAGAGATACGTAATGAAGTCGCGGTGGGAGTGAAGGAGATGCTGGAGAAGCATCAGGTCACCCCCGGCCTGGCCGCCGTTTTGGTGGGCGACGACCCCGCCTCGGCGATCTACGTCCGCAACAAGCGCCGGGCCTGCGATGAAGTGGGCATGTTCAGTGAATCCTTCAACCTGCCCGGCGACACGGACCAGGGCGAGGTATTGTCCCTGGTGGACCGGTTGAACGCCGACAAACGTTTCCACGGGATTTTGGTCCAGCTTCCCCTGCCTTCTCAAGTAGACACCCAGCGGATCATCGAATCCGTGAACCCAGATAAAGACGTGGACGGGATCCATCCCTACAACGTGGGCAAGCTGATCCAGGGCCGCCCCGACTTCATACCCGGGACTCCGGCGGGCATCCAGCAGCTACTCCTGAGGAACGGCTACGACCCCTCCGGCCAGAACGTGGTCATCTGCGGCCGCAGCGAAATCGTGGGCAAACCCCTGGCCGTCTTGCTGATGCAACGCCAGGATGGGGCCAACGCCACCGTCACCATCTGCCATACCAGGACCAAAGACCTGGCGGATCATACCCGCCGGGCCGATATTCTGATCGCGGCCATGGGCCAGCCAAAGATGATCACCGCCGATATGGTGAAAGACGGCGCCGTGGTCATAGATGTGGGCATCAACCGGGTGGAGGATTCCTCCCGGCGGCGGGGCTACCGGCTGGTGGGTGATGTGGACTTTGAAGCCGTATCCCTAAAAGCCGAGGCGATAACCCCGGTGCCCGGCGGCGTGGGCCCCATGACCATCGCCATGCTCCTGGTCAACACCCTGACCGCCGCCCGCATCAGCATCCATGGCCGTTAGCGGTCAGCTTTCAGCCGTCAGCTATCAGCCTTGGTTGCGAAACATCGGTTTTAGCATCATGAAGCACACCGCCGGCCAACCTGAATCCCCCATGACTCGCCGCCAACGGCTGAGTGCTGACCGCTGACAGCTGACTGCTGACAGCTAAAATGCAAACCAGCGATTTCGATTACCAACTGCCCCCGGAACTCATCGCCCAGACGCCCCTGGAACCCAGGGACTCGTCCCGGCTGCTGGTCCTGGACCGGGCTTCGGGACAGATCAGCCATCGCCGCTTTACCGAGATCGTCGAGTACCTGCGTGCCGGCGACGTAATGGTGTTCAACCAGAGCCGGGTGATCCCGGCGCGGCTCCGGGGCCGAAGGGCCGACACCGGCGGCAGGGTGGAATTTCTGCTGCTGCGCGAGAGCTCGCCCAACGTGTGGCAAGCCCTGGCCCAACCGGGAAGGCGCCTGCGTCCGGGGGCCAGGGTCATTCTGGAACCCCCGGCAACCTCGCCGGGCAGCGGAGCGAAATCCCCCCAGGCCCCCCTTTGCAAAGTGGGGGTCGACGGAGGGCTTATCGCCGAGGTGGTGGCGTCAAATGACGACGGCACCAAGATGGTGCGGCTTCCCGCCGGGGCCGACCTGGACCGGCTGGGATACGTGCCCCTGCCCCCGTACATTCATCATCGCCTGGACGACCCAGAACGGTATCAGACCGTCTACGCTAAAGACCCGGGCAGCGCCGCCGCCCCCACCGCCGGGCTTCACTTCACCCAAGATTTACTCGAAAAAATTCGCTCCACGGGAGTTGAAACGGCCTTTGTCACCCTCCACGTGGGCCTGGACACCTTCCGGCCGGTGCAGCACGAAGACCCGGCCCAACACCAGATACACACCGAGTATTACGAGATTCCCCCGGAGACCGCCGGCACCCTGAACCGGGCCAGGGCCGATGGACGCCGGATAATCGCCGTGGGCACCACCACGGTAAGGGTGTTGGAGCAAACGGCCCAGGATATGGCGAAGCGGGGCCAAAGCCAATTTGATGCCCAAAGCGGTTGGGCAGACCTGTTCATCCTGCCCGGCCACGAGTTTAAGCTCGTGGACGCCATGATCACCAATTTCCACCTGCCCCGGTCCACCCTGCTGATGCTGGTTTCCGCCTTTGCGGAGACCGGTAGGAATGAGGAGGGTCCGCCGGGAGTCTCCGGACGAACGGTGGTTTTAGCGGCCTACCAGGAAGCCATCGAGCAAAACTACCGGTTCTACTCATTCGGGGATGCGATGCTTATCCTTTAAGGAAATGTTATCTCTCAGTGAGATTCGGTCTGTCCTGAAAGACCTCAGCGACGCCCGGAGTTACGGATGTATCCGGAGATAAGGAGAAAGAAGGTGCTGGAGACGCGTTTTACCTAACGTACGGGCATTCGCTACCCGATCATCTCCACGCCGGCGATTCGCTGAAATATTTCACTGAAACCCCTCGAATCTAACTCCATTGGTGAGGACCAGACCGGTTCAGCTATCGGCCGATGGATCAATCACGAGCTACCGTATCCAAAGCAAATGGGCAAATGCTTGTTGGTCATAACCGTAGGCCGGTTTCGCCCTGGCCATCAAAATAAACCGCTCCAAGCACGCTGGCAGTGATGACGCGCCCTGTGATATTATATCCGTATATATACGGTTCCGGAGGTATACGGTGCCACTTACCAAGCGCGTAGAGGTCCTTTTCGACCCCGAACATTACCGGATGATAGAACAGCTTGCCAGTTCCCAGGGCAAGTCTGTAGGGGCCCTTGTGCGCAAAGCGGTGGAGCAGGTCTACCTGATGTCCACGCTGGAAAAGCGGCAAGAGGCGGTGGACGGGATTCTCGGCGAACAGAGCGATCTAACGTGGGAAGAGGCAAAGATCATCCTCGATAGGGACGTTGGCAGACGGTTTGAAGCTTCTTGACACCAATATCTTCATATATGCTCAGGGAGGTCCTCATAGGTACTTTGGAGCTTGTCGTGCTCTAGTTTCTAGATTGGGTCCGGACTCCAGCAGCTTCACCATAGATACCGAGCTGCTCCGGGAGGTCCTCCACGTTTATATCCTTCGCGGTGAACGTGCCAGGGCCTTCCGGACCTTTGACCGGCTCATGTCATTGTTTCCACAGCCCGTTCCATTGGCCGCCGACGAGGCTTTGTTAGCCCGCCAGATCTTGGAACGCTACCCATCCCTATCTCCTCGAGATGCCATCCATGCCGCCGTCGTGTCAACCCATCATTTGGAAGGCATTGTCACCGCTGACGCGGCCTTTGGCCAAGTGCAAGGCTTGACTGTATTCAACCCCCTCTCAATGGAGTCAGAAATTTCTTGATACTCGGCCTTCGCCAGCCGCGAGCAGACCTTGCCGCACCGCCAAGAGGCCGTGAGGCAGAGCTAACTTTTTTTTGAGGTTTCATTGGGGACTGTATGCGGGCACTGTGTGCAAGTGTTGTTTCCCAATGATAAGACCGCTCCACGTCACACCCAAATAACAAAAAAGGCGCGGAGCTCATCGCTCCGCGCCTCTGGTTTGCCTGAACAGACGGACCGGTTTACCGGGAATCGTTACCCGGCTATGATCTGGGCCACCAGGTCGTCTTTGCTCTTTTCCAGGTCTATGGGGCCGCTGTAGCCCCGGCCATTGGGCATTTCGATGTCGGCAAAGACCTCGAGGCGATTGCCTTCGGGGTCGTAGAAGTAGCAGGACACGCCGGCGCCGTGGCTCACCGTCTGCTGAATCTCTATCCCCATATCTTTGAACGTCTTGTAGAAGCCGAGCACATCCTCCACGTCACCCACCCGGAAGGCGATTTGCTGGATGTTAAGGGGGGCTCCATCCCGGCCGCTGACCAGGGCGATCTCGTGGTCTTCTTTTTCGGGGTTGGAGGTGAGGAAGACTATCCGGTCGCCGTTGCGGTGGGTTTCGATGAGGCCCAAGGTGCCGCAATAGAATTCCGTCATTCGATCCAGGTCATTGACGAACACACCGACATGACTGAGACCGCTTATCTTACCCATTTGGCATCCCTCCTTGGAACTTCTTTTTGGAACTTCTTTGAGTTTGGTTGGATTTTAGGGATGTAGAGCGCCCCGGTCAAGGGTTAGGGTCCAACTCCAGAGGCCATTCCATATGGCGGGACCTCTGGCTTTAAACCACCGTCACCTGAGCGCCGCCCAATCCCTCTATTGAAATGGCGGCGGTATCGCCGGCATTCAAGAATTTCGTGGTGACGATGCTTCCGGTCATGACGATCATTCCCGCTGACAGGCTTTTCCCCCGCTCCGCCAAAGTATTTGCCAGCCACGCCAGCGCTTCCAGGGGATGGCCCAGAACGTCTCCTCCCTTGCCCTCTCCCGCTGGTTCGCCATTGATGGTCATACTCCCGGCGGCGGCCACCAGATCTATGCCCCGCCAGCCGGGCGCCTGGCCGCCCAACACCACACCGGCGTTCCAGGTATTGTCGGCGGCCACGCTCAGAAAGGATAGATTGGAATAATCCGCGTTTCGATCGTCCACCAACTCGAATGCCGGCATCAATGCCTCCACCGCCTCAGCGGCACGGGCGCGGTCATAGGGGGCCGCCGCTGCGGCCAAATCGCGGTTCAATAGCACGGCTATCTCGCATTCCACGCCCAACCGGCCATAGTCCGACGCTTTCACGGTGGCGGGTGAATGAAGGATATCGTTGGCAAAAACCGCACCGGCGCAAGGGGAATCGAATCCCACCATTTTCTGCATCACCGGCGTGGTCAGAGCGATCTTGTAACCGGCTATAGGGCCTCGGGCCGGGATGATCAATCGGTGATAGGTTTCCTGGATGTCATAGGCTTCGACGATGGTGCGCGGCGCGAAATCATCCGGGATCGGCTCGAATCTGTTGCCGGCCTTGTGGCCTTCCCACAGGAAATGGGCGGCTTGCTGGATCCTGGCATCACCTGTCATCTCGTCCTTTCCAACTTCATATTTGGTTGTCTCGCCGGGAGCGCTTAAGCGGTTTCCCAAACCGGAAAAACGATCGCCGGCTAGGGGCCTGCTGGTGATTCTTGCTGGTCACTGCATCAGGGCAGTTGCAACAGTTGCAGGATATTCCCGTCGGGATCTTTCAGGGTGGCGATCCAGCCTCCCCAATGCTCTTTTTCCGGCGGGCGGATGAACTCCACTCCTGCTTCGGCCAGCCTACGGGCTTCGGCATGGATGTCGTCGACGCCCAGGTGGGGCATGATCCGGTAGGGATCGGCCGACGCTCCGTGGACCTCGCCGTGCAGACCGATGTTGAACCGGACATCGCCCAACTCGAAGGCGATGAAATCGTCGTGACGGGAATGCAGGGGCAGCCGCAGAACGTCGTGGTAAAAGCGGAACATCTCGTCCAGAGCGGAGGTCCACAGGGTGATGCCAACTACTCCGGTGATCATTTTTCCTCGCTCTCGCTTCTTTTTTCGTCTCAAAAAGCAAATCCCCCACCCCCTGCGTTTCAATGGCGTCCAAGGGGAAGGGGATCTGTGAATTTCTTGGATCGGGCTAGGCGCCGGCCGGGCTACCTTCTCGTTTTGCGGCGGCGCACCGGGGACACCATCCGTAAAAGTCCACCCTCTGCCACGCCACCTGGAAGTCCGACTGGCTGGAGATCCGGTTCCGCAGCCGCACCACCGCTTCCTGACCCGCCTCGGCATCCATGACGGTTTCGCACTGGATGCAGACCAGGTTCACGTGGGGCTCCACGTTGGGCTCGTAGCGGGACATCTTCTGGAAAGGCAATTCCTGAATCATGCCGCTCCGCTCCAGGACCCCAAGGTTGGAATAGATGGTGGCCAGGGTCATGGAGGGGAAATGGTCCCGGACACGGTCGTATATCTGCTGGACCGTGGGATGATCGGTGGAGTTCAACACCGCCTCGGCGATGGCCAACCGCTGGGGAGTCACCCTGACTTCCCATTGCCGAAGCCTTTCTGCTATCTCTTCTTGGTTCAAAGCCAGGCCTCCGAGGCGCTAGGCAAAATGTCGTGGTGGGAACCGGCCATTCCCCACCGGTATTCGCTCCGAATAGGCCTAAACTATAATAGTATTCTGACGCTATGACAACCCCAACGCCGCCCGAAGTGGGACCGAAATGCCCCTTGCGGTATCTAAAACACGCCCTGTTCGACCGGGACCGGCCACGGGGATGAGACGACGGTCCCTCTTTTAGGTCTTATCAAATAACGCGGAAGATAGCCGCCCTGATACTTGAAAAGATCGGGCTACAGGGATAATCTGGCTACTCACGGAGAGATGGCTGAGCGGACGAAAGCGCCGGTCTCGAAAACCGGTATACG